>CABQHF010000155.1 GCA_902463905.1 uncultured Faecalibacterium sp.
TGGACGTCATCACCGGCCTGATCAAGGCCAACATCCCCAGCCGCATCGCCTTTGCCGTGTCCAGCCAGGTGGACAGCCGCACCATTCTGGATGGTGCCGGTGCCGAAAAACTGCTGGGTCAGGGCGATATGCTGTTCATGCCGGTGGGTGCCCCCAAGCCTACCCGCATCCAGGGCACCTTCGTGCGGGATGAGGAGATCAGCCGCGTGCTGGACTTCATCAAGTCCAGCGCCGCCGTCCAGTACGACGAGGCCATGATCGAGGCCATGGAAAAGCACGCTATCCAGGACGGCAAGAAGGGCAGCAGCAGCGCGGACTCCGACGAGGATTCGGATTCCGACCCCATGTTCCAGCAGGCCGTGGAGGTGGTCATCGACGCAGGACAGGCTTCTACCAGCCTGCTGCAGCGCCGCTGCAAGCTGGGCTATGCTCGCGCGGCCCGCATCATGGACGAGATGGAGATACGGGGCATTATTGGCCCCCACGAGGGTGCCAAGCCCCGGGCAGTGCTCATCAGCCGCCAGCAGTGGCTGGAAATGCAGATGAACCAGCCGGAGGAATGAACCCATACGGGCTTTCCACCGGAGACAGAACAGAATGGATAAAAGGCTTTTGGAACAATAAGGAGCATTATGAACAACTCTTCCCCTCAGATCTACACCGAATTTCTGCCCATCAGCCGGGCGGACATGGAAGCCCGCGGCTGGGAGCAGCTGGACTTTGTGGTGGTGGGCGGTGACGCCTATGTGGACCACCCCAGCTTCGGCACGGCCATCATCAGCCGCCTGCTGGAAGCCGAGGGCTATAAAGTGGGCGTGCTGGCCCAGCCCCGCTATACCGACTGTGAGGACTTCAAGCGGTTCGGCAAGCCGAAGTACGGCTTCTTCATCGGCGGCGGCAACGTGGACAGCATGGTCAGCCACTATTCCGTGGCCAAGATCCCCCGCGCCGAGGACGAATATTCCCCCGGCGGCAAGGGCGGTGCCCGGCCGGACCGCAGTGCCACCGTGTACACCAAGCTAGCCAAGGAGGCCTACCCCGACCTGCCCGTGATCCTGGGCGGCCTGGAGGCCTCCCTGCGGCGCTTTGCCCACTATGATTACTGGTTGGACACCGTGCTGCCCAGCATCGCCGAGAGTTCCGGTGCCGATATCATCAGCTTTGGCATGGGCGAGCACCAGACCGTGGAGATCGCCCGCCGTCTGGCGGCCGGGGAGCCGGTGGAAAACATCACCGATGTGGACGGCACCTGCTACCTGACTGACTTCGATCACCTGCCGGAGCGGTATGTGGAGTGCGCAGGTTTCAAGAAGGTGGCGTCGGACAAGACGGCCTACGCCAAGGCCTGCCGCATCCAGATGGACAATCAGGACGTGGTCAGCGGCCAGATCATCGTGCAGAAGCAGAGCGAAAAGTATCTGGTGCAGAACATCCCCGCAAAGCCGCTGGTGCGCGGGGAGCTGGACAAGGTCTATGCCCTGCCCTACACCCGCCGGTATCACCCCATCTACGAGAGCATGGGCGGCGTGCCCGCCATCCGGGAGGTGCAGTTCTCCATCATCCAGAACCGCGGCTGCTTCGGCGGCTGCAACTTCTGCGCCATCCAGCTGCATCAGGGCCGCCGGGTCACCAGCCGCAGTGCGGACAGCATCGTGGCCGAGGCCGAGCGCATGACCCACGAGCCGGATTTCAAGGGTTACATCCACGATGTGGGCGGCCCTACCGCCAACTTCCGGTTCCCCTCCTGCCGGGAACAGATGCTCCGGGGCATGTGCACCGGCGGCAAGCACTGCCTGGCCCCCACCACCTGCTCCCACATGATCGTGGACCACAGCGATTACCTGAAGATCCTGCGCCGGGTGCGGGAGCTGCCGGGGGTGAAGAAGGTGTTCATCCGCAGCGGCATCCGCTTCGATTACCTCATGGCTGACCCGGACGATACCTTCTTCAAAGAACTGGTGGAGTACCATGTCTCCGGCCAGCTGAAGGTGGCCCCGGAGCACTGCGCACCCAACACGCTGGCCTACATGGGCAAGCCGCCCATCGAGACCTTCAACAAGTTCAAGGATAAATTCTACGAGCTGAGCAAGAAGGCTGGCAAAAAGCAGTATCTGGTGCCCTACCTCATGTCCAGCCACCCGGGCAGCACCCTGAAGGATGCCGTCTATCTGGCCGAGTACCTTTATAAGAACCACATGCGCCCGGAGCAGGTGCAGGATTTCTACCCCACTCCCGGCACCGTGAGCACCTGCATGTTCTACACCGGCCTCGACCCCTACACCCTCAAGCCGGTGTTCGTGGAAAAGACCCCGGAGGGCAAAGCCCTGCAGCGCGCCCTGCTGCAGTATTATGAGCCGCGTAACGCCGAAAAGGTGGTCAAGGCCCTCAGAATGACCCACCGGGAGGATCTGATCCCCCTGCTGGTGCCCGCCGAGGGCCGCCGCGCCGTGCAGCGCTCTGCCCGCCGTGCCGACAGCCCGGAGGTGACCATCCACAACGATGGCACCTACACCGTGCGCCCGAACCAGAAGGGAAAGGGCAGGCCTGCCCACGGCCAGAGCCGCACCGCAGCCCCTGCAGGGCGTCAGCCCAGCCCGGGTGCCCGGTTTGCGCCGCACTCGGCTCCCGGACACAAACCCAAAAAGAATCAACAGAAAGAGAATACATCGTGGAAAACTGGAACAAAGAAAAAGTGACCCCGAAAAAGAAAGCCGGCCTGCTGCACCGCCTTGCTGCGCTGGTTGCGGCCGCCGCACTGGCGCTGAGCCTTGCGGCCTGTGACGGCAGTGTGCCGTCCGTACCGGGCGGCAGCGCGGATGTGGTGCCCAACCCTTCCTCTACGGCAGCCAGCGTGGATGCCCCGTTCGAGATGCACTTCATTGACGTGGGGCAGGCGCTGAGCGTGCTGGTGGAATGTGACGGCCAGTTCATGCTGTACGACGGCGGAAACGTGGACGACGGCAGTCTGGTGGTGTCCTACCTGCAGAAGCAGGGGGTGGAAGAGCTGCAGTATGTATTCTGCTCCCACGCCCATGAGGACCATGTAGGCGGCCTGGCGGCTGCGCTGGCCTACTTCCCGGCCAATCATGTATACAGCCCGGTGACGGAGGCCTCCACCAAGTGCTTCCGGGATTTTGTCAAGTACACCCAGCAGCAGGGTCTGCAGGTGGAAGTGCCCACCGTGGGCACCACATGGCCCCTGGGCAGTGCCACCGTGACCATGCTGGGCCCCGTGGCGCAGTACAGCGACACCAACGATACCTCCATCGTGCTGCGCATCGACTACGGTTCCACCAGCTTTCTGCTCACCGGTGACATGGAAAAGACCGCAGAGAGCGACCTTGTGGCCAGCGGTGCCAATCTGAAAGCCGATGTGCTGCAGGTGGGCCACCACGGCTCCAGCACCTCCACCGGCTACGCCTTCCTGAACGCGGTCCTGCCGGAGATGGGCATCATCTCCTGCGGGGTGAACAACAAATACGGCCACCCCCATGAGGAGACTTTGAGCATCCTCCGGGACGCCGGGGTGGACGTGTACCGCACCGACCTGCTGGGCACCATCACCATTGGCAGCGACGGCCAGAACTACACCGTGGGCACCGAGCATTTTGCCGCCGATGCCGAGTTGAACCCCACCGACCCGGCGGCTGCCAGCACGGCACAGCAGGCTTACATCGGCAATGTGAACAGCAAAAAGTTCCACCTGCCCACCTGCCCGAACCTGCCGGCCGAGAAGAATCAGATCCTCTTCTCCAGCTACGACGAGGCCATTGCGGCAGGCTACACGCCCTGCTCCACCTGCATCAAATAAGCTGCCGGCACACAGACTTATAACCTGAACGATCAAAAAGCTGCTCCCGAAAAGGGGCAGCTTTTTTGCTGCCCTGCAACTTGTGGGATTGATAAAATCCCACGGCTGCGGTATACTTAAAATCGCTTTATTTCAAGAAAGTAAGGAGGAACAGCGGATGCAGCTGGGGCAGAGCAGGACCCTGCCGGTGGAAAAACCGGAACAGATCGACCTTGCGCAGGCGGCGCGATATTTCGGTGCCCGCGGGGAGGCGGATACCGCCACCATGGCCCTGCTGCAGCGCTGTGCCGTGCCGCTGCTGGCGGCTGCTACGCCCCGCGCCGTCTGGCTGCAGGCGGATGTGGAGACGCTGACCGGGGCCGGCATCCTGCGGGGCGATGACGTGATGCGCCATCTGGAGGGCTGCGGGCAGGCCGTGCTGCTGGCTGTGACCCTTGGTCCCGGTGTGGATGCCCAGATCCGCCGCGCCGGTGTGGGGGATATCGCCGCCGGTGTGGCCTCCGATGCGCTGGGCAGCGCCCTGGCCGAGCAGGCCGCCGATGCGGCCGAAGCCGAGCTGCGCCAGCTGGCCGCCAGAGAGGAAAAATACCTCACCGGGCGGTTCTCGCCGGGCTATGGCGACTGGGATATTTCGGTACAGCCGCTGGTAGCCGCCGCGCTGGACACGGTGCGCCGTGCAGGGCTGTGCGTCACCGACACCAATCTGATGACCCCCCGCAAAAGTGTGACCGCCATCCTTGGGGTCAGCGGCCACCCGGTCAAGGGACATCTGGCCGGGTGCGGGCACTGCGTGCTGCGCACCCGCTGTGAATACAGAAAGAGGGGAAAGACCTGTGCAAGTGAGTGAACTTTTCAAGCAGAGCAATACCATCCTGCTGGACGGCGGCATGGGCACCATGCTGCAGGCGGCCGGCCTGAAGCTGGGCGCCCGGCCGGAGGAACTGAACATCACCGACCCGCAGCTCATCGAGGGCATCCATGCTCAGTATGCCGCAGCGGGCAGCCGCATCATCAACGCCAACACCTTTGGCGCGTCGGCCCACAAGCTGGCGGGCAGCGCCTACAG
>CABQHF010000156.1 GCA_902463905.1 uncultured Faecalibacterium sp.
CAGAAGGTCGCGCACCTTGATGCGCGGCAGAGTGGGATCATCCATAACCATTGGTTTTTCCTTCTTCCTGTTTGTTTCCGCTGACCAGTATACGGCTTTTAGCTGTGCATGTCAACGGTTTATTTGTGAATTTTTTGTAGGCACGCACAAAACCGACGGGGGGGGGTTCAGCCGTCCATTCCCACCGCGCCCAGATGGAAATCAAAGGTATCGTCCAGCCACTCGCGTGCCAGCTGCACCCAGCGGCTGCGGTGGGCGCTGGGGTGATCCACCTCGGCGGTGCTCAGGCTGGTGCCGTGGCAGCCCTTTTCAAAAAGGTGCGCCTCGCACGGCACGCCTGCCCGGTGCAGGGCGCTGACCAGCAGCAGGGTGTTTTCCACCGGGACGGTGGCATCCTCCATGGTGTGCCAGACGAACACCGGCGGCGTCCGGGGCGTGATCTTGTCCTCCAGCCCGAAGGCCTGCTGTGCCGCAGGATCGGCCCCGGCCAGCTGCACAAAACTGCCCCGGTGGGCGTACTCCCCTGCCGTGATCACCGGGTAACCCAGGATCACCGCATCCGGGCGGGGCTGCTCCGCCATGCCCGGCACCTCCAGCACCGCAGCGGAAAGGGCCAGATGCCCGCCGGCCGAGAACCCGCACACCGCGATCTTATCCGGCAGCACATGCCACTGGGCCGCATTCTGCCGCACAAGGCCGATGGCCGCCGCCAGCTGCCGCAGGGGCAGGCAGTTTTTCGCCTCGTCACAGATGGCGTAGCGCAGCACCGCCGTATGGTAGCCCGCCGCCGCGAACTGCAGCGCGACGGGGTCACCCTCGCGGGCGCTCACATGGGTGTAGCCGCCGCCCGGCACCACCAGCACCAGCGGCCGTTCCATGGCCTGCGGCATCGTCTCCACGCAGTCCCGCAGGTACACCGTCAACTGCCCGCCGCCGGGCAGTTCCAGCTGTTTCAGCTGCATCACACATCCTCCTTGTACACGCCGCAGCGGCCCTCCGGGTGAGCCGCGATGAATTCCGCACACAGGTCCGCGCACATCCGGCACAGCTCCGGGCAGGGCCGCTTTTTGTAGTAGTCCGCCGTGCGGGCCTCGGCCTTCGTGCCGCCGGAAGGGGCCGCCCCGGCCTTTGCCAGAAGTTCCCGGCAGATCATACTGTCCCCGCCGTTGCGGGCACGGTACAGCCGGGCTGCCTCCTGCACGAGGGCATACATCCGGGATTTGTCCGCCGGGTCGGCAGGGTCGGCATAGGCCAGGCTCAGCACCGTGACCACCCCGCAGAACGCGCCGCACACTTCCCGCATACGGCCGATGCCTGCCCCGAACCCGGCGCTCATGCGCAGGGCCATCTCCTCGGAAAGCCCCAGCTGCGGCGCAAATGCCGCCACCACGCTCTGGCTGCAGTTATATCCTTTTAAAAAATAGGCGTAGGCTGCATCGCCCTGTTTTGCCATGATTTCACATCCTTTGCGGTTTATTATAGCACAAAACGGAGCATTTTTAAACTTTTTATGAAAGCCCTTGATTTTTGCTGCAAAGCGGTGTATATTAGCACTCGAAAGTTATGAGTGCTAAGTGTTCGGCGGCAGTTTCCTGCGTCGAGTGCTTGCACTGAATCCAGATAAAAAAAGAGGTTTTGTACTATGGCCAAGAAAGAATTTCAGGCAGAGAGCAAAAAGCTGATGGACATGATGATCAACTCCATCTACACCAACAAGGAAATTTTCCTGCGCGAGCTGATCTCCAACGCTTCGGACGCCATCGACAAGCTGTATTATAAGAGCCTGACCGACACCTCCGTGGGCATGAACAAGAGCGATTTCCGCATCCTCATCACCCGCGATAAAGAGAACCGCATCCTCACCGTGGAGGATAACGGCATCGGCATGACCAGGGAAGAGCTGGAAGAGAACCTGGGCACCATCGCCCATTCCGGCTCGCTGGACTTCAAGCAGGACAACAAGGACGAGAACATCGACATCATCGGCCAGTTTGGTGTGGGCTTCTACTCCTCCTTCATGGTGGCAGACAAGGTCACCGTCATCTCCAAGGCCTACGGCTCTGACGAGGCCTGGCAGTGGGAGTCCTCCGGTGTGGACGGCTACGAGATGACCCCGGCTGAGAAGGATGCCCCCGGCACCCAGATCATCCTGCACATCAAGCCCGACACCGAGACCGACCACTACGACAACTTCCTGGACGAGTACGGCATCGTGGCCATCGTGAAGAAATACAGCGACTATGTGCGCTATCCCATCCAGATGGAGCGCGAAAAGAGCCGCCAGAAGCCGGAACCGGACCCCAAGCCCGAGGACTACAAGCCCGAGTGGGAGACCTACACCGAGCTGGAGACCCTGAACAGCATGATCCCCATCTGGAAGAAGCAGAAGAGCGAAGTGACCGATGCGGAATACAACGCCTTCTATAAGGACAAGTTCGGCGACTATGCCGACCCCGCCCGGGTCATCGTGAGCCGCACCGAGGGCACTGCCAACTACAACGCCCTGCTGTTCGTGCCCAGCCACCGCCCCTACGACTTCTACACCAAGGAGTATGAAAAGGGTCTGGCCCTGTACGCTTCCGGCGTGCTGATCATGGAAAAGTGCGCCGACCTGCTGCCCGACTACTTCAGCTTCGTCAAGGGCATCGTGGACAGCCAGGACCTGAGCCTGAACATCAGCCGTGAGATGCTGCAGAAGGACAACCAGCTCAAGCTGATCCACAACGCACTGGAAAAGAAGATCAAGAACGAGCTGCACGCCATGCTGACCAATGACCGTGCAAAGTACGAGGATTTCTGGAAGGAGTTCGGCCGTCAGATCAAGTTCGGTGCTTACTCCGATTACGGGATGCACGCCGAGCTGCTGCGCGACCTGCTGCTGTTCTGGTCCGCCAAGGAGCAGAAGATGGTCACCCTGCAGGAGTATGTGGACAAGATGCCCGCCGAGCAGAAGTACATCTACTTCGCCGCCGGCGACTCCACCGACCGTCTGGCAAAGCTGCCCGCTGCCGAGCTGGTGCTGGACAAGGGCTATGATGTCCTGCTGCTGACCGAGGATGTGGACGAGTTCTGCCTGCAGATCCTGCGCACCTATCCCCGCAAGGATGCCGAGGGCAAGGACGGCACCGTGGAGTTCAAGAACGTCAACAGCGGCGACCTGGGCCTGGAGTCCGATGAGGAGAAGAAGGCCGCTGAGGATGCCACCGCCGAGAACAAGGATCTGTTCGAGAACATGAAGACCGCACTGGACGGCAAAGTGAAGGAAGTCAAGGTCTCCACCCGCCTGAAAGATCACCCCGTCTGTCTGTCGGCTGACGGCCCGCTGTCCATTGAGATGGAGAAGGTGCTGTCCAAGCAGCCCGGCAGCGAGGGTGTGAAGAGCGACAAGGTGCTGGAACTGAACGCCAACCACCCCGTATTCGCCGTGCTGAAAGCCGCGCAGGAGGCCGGTGACACCGACAAGATCAATAAGTACAGCGCCCTGCTGTATGCACAGGCCCAGCTCATCGAGGGCCTGCCTGTGGACGACCCCACCGCTTATGCCGAGGCCGTCTGCAGCCTGATGAAGTAATGTTCCCTGCAGCGGCAGACCTACTCCCCTGCCGTGTGTTCTGAATTACCCCTTAACAAAACGACCGCGTTCCGCTATAATAAAGTAGAACGCGGTCGTTATTTGTTTTGGAAAGGAATCTGCCCCATGGAGCCGAAGAAACACTACTTTGCACATATCCCGTCCATCTTCATTTTTATTCTGTTTGCCATGTCTGCCCCACTGGGGGTGCTGCTGTTCATCCTGAAATGTATCGACAAGAATGCAGAAAAAGAGGAAAAGACAGCGGCCGGCATCTACAATGCCTACAATGACCTCCGCTCGCAGAAGGACAAACCGGAAGATGTCTCCTGGCAGGCAGCACCCGAACCGGCCACCGGCCATGATATGCCCACCCGGGAGCAGCGGGATGCGAAAGAGCTGCAGAAGTTTCTCACCACGCTGTGCACCATCGGCGGCGGCATTTTCCTGCTGATCGGTTTCAGCACCATGTTTCTTGCGGGCCCGGCCACCTTTGCGGAGGGTCTCACCGCCACCACCCAGATGCTGGGCGGCGGTGCAGCCCTGTTGACCGGCCTGCGCATGAAGCGCACCCATGATCTGGAACTTCTGCTGGACAAGATCGTGGGGGACCGCGACAATATCCCGCTGAAAGACCTGTTTGCCGCTGCCGGCATCGAAGCCTCCCAGGGCTATTCCGTCGTGGACAGCGCCATTGCCCACGGCTACTTTGGCGCAAACGCCTATGTCGACTATCGTACCGACACCCTCGTGGTGCGGGGCGCAGCACCACAGCCGAAAAAGCCCGCACCCGCTCCGGCACCCAAGCCCCAGCCCGCCGCAGAGGACGAATACGCCGCCCTGCTGCGCCAGCTGCGGCAGGTGAACGATGCCATCCCGGATCCGGTGATGACCGCCAAGATCAGCCGACTGGAGACGGTGAGTTCCCGCATCTTTGCGCTGGCCAAGAAAGACCCCGCCAAGAAGGCGCAGCTGCAGAAATTCATGGACTACTACCTGCCCATGGCCCTCAAGCTGCTGAATACCTACGCCAGCCTGTCGGCACAGGATGTGCAGGGCCAGAACATCACTGAAGCAAAACAGAGCATCGAGCGCAGCATGGATCTGCTGGTGACCGCCTTTGAAAATCAGCTGGACAAACTGTTCCAGTCCGACGCACTGGACGTGACCACCGACATCGCTGCACTGGAAGGTATGCTGAACATGGACGGCCTGACCGGCAATGAATTCGGCAAATGACACGATCCACAAAAACGAGGGAAAGCCCGCGGGCCTTCCCTCGTTTTGTTCTGTTCAGG
>CABQHF010000157.1 GCA_902463905.1 uncultured Faecalibacterium sp.
TGGAAAACTGCGACACCCAGCGCAGCCTGCTGCACCTGCCGGACTATGTGTTCCCCGCTGTGATGCTGGTGTTCGGCTGGCCCACCCAGCAGCAGAAGGACCGCCCGAAGCCCCAGCGCTGCGCCATGGAGCATATCGTGCACGAAAACGGCTACCGCACCATGGACGGTGCCGAGCTGCGCGATGCCTTCGGCTACAAGGCCAGCACCTCCGGTTTTGATGCGTGGTGCACGGCCTTCCACAACCGCAAGTACGACTCCGGCTTTGCCCGCGAGATGAGCCGCTCGGTGGCGGAGTACTTAGAGCAGTACAAGTAACGCATAAAAAAGCAGGGAGCTTGTCCATCCGGACAGGCTCCCTGTTCTTTTACTTGAAATATTCCTGTGCGCGCTGCGCGGCGTTGTTGATGCAGTCCCGCAGCTCGTCCAGCGTATCGAACTTCTTGCTGGGGCTCAGGTAGGCGTGGAACTCCACCACCGGGTCGGTGCCGTACAGGTTCCCGGAAAAGCCGGGGATAAAGGTCTCGCAGGTCACCTTGGTGGCGTCGTCGTTCACGGTAGGGCGGCTGCCCAGACCGGTGGCCGAGGGGTACCAGGTGCCGTTCACCAGCGTGCGGGTGATATAGATGCCGCTGCGGGGCATCTGGAAGCCCTGAGGGTACAGCTGGTTGATGGTAGGCACCCCCAGCGTGTGGCCCAAGCCCGCGCCGTGCTGCACGGCAAAGCGGATGGCGTAAGGCATGCCCAGCATGGCATTGGCCGCCGGGATGTCGCCGCCCTCCAGCGCGGTGCGGATGCGGGTGGAGGACACCGGTTTTTCCTCAAACTGCGCCATGGGCACCACCACGACCTCCACGCCCAGCGGTGCGCACAGCTTGCGCAGCAACTCCGGTGTACCGGCTGCTCTGGCCCCGAAGGTGAAGTTCTCGCCGCAGAACAGCGCTCTGGCGTGGCAGTTCTCCACGATGCCGTGCACGAACTGCTCCGGGCTCAGGGCCTTGATTTCCTCAAAATCCGGCGTGAGGTAGTACTCCACGCCAAGGCTGGCGATCAGCGCGTGCTTGTCCGCCGAGGACAGCAGGCGCTTGCCCTTCATTTTATTGTCCACCGGCAGCTTGAACGTGAACACCGCCGGGGCCGCCCCATGGGCTCTGGCCCACTGCACGGCGCCGTCGATGACAGCACGGTGGCCGATGTGGATGCCGTCAAAGTAGCCCATGGCCACGGCGGTGCCCTGTGCGGGGTCTGCCAGCGGCAGCGGGACAAACTGTGAAATGATCTGCATGGGTTTTGGTTTCCTTTTTCTTGTCAATTCCGCTCTACGAACAGTTTTTCCACCCGGAGCACGCCCCCGGTGATGTTGGCCAGCCCCAGGAACTGCCCGGCTGCATTGCGCACCCGGTAGCGGCCATCCGCTGCAGGGTAACGGCTGGTGGGGCAGCCGTTGTACAGATGCTGCTCCACCCAGGGTTCCACCACCAGCAGCGGCAGCGGCGCAAACACACTTTCCACCGGCAGCATCAGCGCCTGCAAAGCGTCCGGGCCCTGCTCCTTCGCCGCAAGGATCTCTTCCAGCGTGTGGGCATCGGCCTCGGTGTACAGGCCAGCACTGGTGCGCCGCAAAGCGCTCATGGTGCCCTTCTGGCCCAGTGCAGCGGCAATGTCCTCCAGCAGGGTGCGGATGTAGGTGCCCTTGGAGCAGCGGACTTCCAGCACATATTCGTTTTCGGTACAACTGCCGCCATAGGTGATGCTGTAAATTTCAATGGGGCGGGCCTTGCGCTCCACGGTCTTGCCCTCGCGGGCCAGCTTGTACAGCGGCTGGCCGCCCACCTTGACCGCCGAGTACATGGGCGGCACCTGCATCTGTTTGCCCACGAACTGCGGCAATACAGCCTGCAGTTCCGCCTCCCCCACCGTGACCGGTCTGGTTTCCAGCACCGTGCCGGTGATATCGCCGGTATCGGTGCGCTGGCCCAGCCGCAGCACGGCGCGGTAGCTCTTATCGTGGTTCAACTGCAGATCCACCGCCTTGCTGGCACCGCCGCAGAACACCGGCAGCACACCGGTGGCCATGGGGTCCAGCGTACCGCTGTGCCCCAGCTTGCGGGTGCCCAGCACGCCGCGCAGCTTTGCCACCACGTCAAAGCTGGTCCAGTCCATGGGCTTGTCTACGATCAGGATGCCCTGCATTTATGCGTCCTCCTGCGGTGCGTCCAGCTCAGCTTCCACCTCGGCCAGGATCGCGTTCTTGGCATTTTCCAGGTTGCCCAGCAGCTCGCAGCCGGCGGCACGGTTGTGTCCGCCGCCGCCCAGCCGCCGTGCAATGGCACAGGCGTCCACGCCCTTGGCGGTGCGCACGCTGATGCGGTAGCTGCCGCCGGGCTGCTGACGCAGAGTCAAGCCCACCTTCACGCCCTCGATGCTCACCGGCAGGCTGGTCAATTCCTCCAGGTCTGCCGGGTCCACGCCGCTCTTCTCGATCTCGTCACGGGTGAGGTAGATGAGGGCGCAGCGGCCGTCCAGATAGTACTCCAGATGGTTGCGGGCGATGCGCTCCGCCTCCATGCGGGCACGGGGCTTGGTGTCGAACAGCAGGGTGTTCAGTTCCTCCACATGGCAGCCCGCCTCGATGAGCTTTGCCGCCACAAGGTGGGTGTTTGCCGTGGTGGACGAGAACCGGAAGCAGCCGGTGTCGGTGGCAATGCCGGTGTACAGGCAGTCGGCGATGTGGGGCGTGATCTCCACTCCCATCTCCAGAATGACCTGATACATCAGTTCCGCAGCCGCAGCGGCCGTGCCGTCCAGCAGGGTGAAGTTCGCATAGCCGCTGTTGCCCGCATGATGGTCGATGCACAGATCGACGTGGCGGCTGTACTGCGGCACGCCGTTGCCCTCGCCAAACAGCTGCAGGCCGGCCACATCCACCGCCACCACGGTCTCAGGCTCGAACTCGCCCTTGAACAGGTGTGCGTTGGTGAAGGCATAGCGGGCCGGGATCGTGTCGGAGCAGAGCATCGCTGCATTCTTGTCCAGAGCTTTCAGGGCATAATACAGGGCGCTGCCGCAGCCGACGGTATCACCGTCCGGGTTTTTGTGGCACAGGATCAAAATGTTGTCGGCAGACTTCAGGCGCTGAGCCATCTGCTGCACAGTCAACTGTTCCGTCATCCAATGTTCCATCCTTTCCGCAAGGCTGTAAAGTGTGTTTTACTCCTCGGTCTCCCCGGTTTCGGGCTGTGCTTCGTCCTCGCCGTTCACGTTCAGGCTGCGCAGCAGCTCGTTGATGTGGGCTGCATAGGCAGCACCGTCGTCCTCCACAAAGATGAAGCGGGGAGCTTTGCGGATGTGCATCTTCTTGCTCACCTCGGTGCGCACATGACCGGCTGCCCGGTTCAGTGCCTCAATGGCGGGCCCCGGGCCGTCGGCGCGGCCCATCACGCTCACATACACCTTGGCCACATCCAGGTCGGGGGTCACGTCCAGGCGGGTGACGGTCAGCAGGCCGCCCTCCAGCCGCGGATCCTTCAGACGCCCGATGATGGCGATGATCTCGCGCTTCATATCCTGCGCAAGACGGCCCATATTTTTCTGAGACATTTGATTTCTCCTTTATCGTATGCTCCCACGCCTTGGCTCTCCCCTTGGGATAGCTGTCACCGCAGGTGACTGAGAGGGCGAAGTCGCTCATCGTTTGCAGCAGCCTCGCCCTCTTCGTCATTGCTCCGCAATGCCACCTCCCCTAAAGGGGGAGGCAAGGGCGCTTGTTGAGAGCATCATTCAACTCTTAGTCGCGGTATTCTTCCATCTTGAAGGCCTCGTACACGTCGCCTTCCTTGACATCTGCAAACTTCTCCAGGGTCACGCCGCACTCGTAGCCCTCGGCCACTTCCTTGGCGTCATCCTTGAAGCGCTTCAGGGATGCGATCTCGTCCTCGGCAATGACGATGCCGTCACGCACCACACGCACCTTGCTGTCGCGGGTGATCTTGCCGCTGGTCACGCGGCAGCCTGCAACGGTGCCCACGTTGGAGATCTTGTACACCTGACGGACCTGCAGCTCGCCCAGAGACACCTCGCGGAACTTGGGAGCCAGCATGCCCTTCATAGCGTCGGTGACATCGTTGATGGCATCATAGATGACGCGGTACATACGCATTTCCACCTTGGTGGCAGCGGCTTCTTCCTTGGCCACGTTGTCGGGGCGGACATTGAAGCCGATGATGATGGCGTTGGAGGCATCGGCCAGATCCACATCGGACTTGCTGATGGCACCGACACCGGCATGGATGACCCGCACCCGCACTTCGTCGTTGGAGATCTTCTCCAGACTCTGCTTCACAGCCTCGGCAGAACCCTGCACGTCGGCCTTGACCACGATGGCCAGTTCCTTCATGTCGTTCTGAGCCATCTGGCTGAACAGGTTATCCAGAGTGACCTTCTGGAAGGAGGAGAACTGCTTCTCCTTGGCGGCAGCGATGCGCTGCTCGGCCAGCTCACGGGCCAGGCGCTCATCCTCGACGGCCTCGAACAGGTCGCCTGCCTCAGGCACAGCGGTCAGGCCGGTGATCTCCACAGGAGTAGAGGGGCCGGCATCGCTCAGCAGCTGGCCCTTGTCGCTGCGCATGGTGCGCACGCGGCCCACAGCGGTGCCGGCAATGATGACGTCGCCGGAGTGCAGGGTGCCGTTCTGCACCAGGATGGTGGCAATGGGGCCCTGGCCCTTGTCCAGACGGGCCTCGACCACCGCACCCTTGGCGCGGCGGTTGGGGTTGGCCTTGAGCTCCATGACCTCAGCTTCCAGCGCGATGCGCTCCAGCAGGTCGTTGATGCCCATGCCGGTCAGGGCAGACACCGGGA
>CABQHF010000158.1 GCA_902463905.1 uncultured Faecalibacterium sp.
CGGTAGTTGGCACCCATCACCATCATGGCGTGGTAGCTGTCCGGGCAGAGGATGGCCTTTTCCGCCGGGACACCTTCCACCGGGTGATTCACCACCACAAAGGCTGCGCCCTCTCCCAGTGCTTTGGCCGCAAAGTCGTGGCCGTCGAACCGCTCACCGGGAAAGGCCACAAAGATGCAGCCCGGCCGCACTTCGCGGCTGTCGGTGGTGACCAGTTCCACCTCCGGGTCGCTGGTGAGGAAACCGGCAGGCACAAGCCCTGCCAGCAGCTTGCTTGCATGGATCTTTTCCATAGTTCATTCCTCTCTTCTTTTCTTGTTGTATGCACCTCTCCTGAGAGGCTCTTTCTTACCCACAGGTAATGGTAACGATGGTGCCGCGCTGGACGTTTGTCCCCGCCTCATTGCTCTGGCTCTGGACCACGCCGTTGGCGTCGCCCTCCACCACACAGTTCAGGCCGGCTGCCGCCAGCATCTGGCGGGCAAAGTCCGCGCTCTTACCGGACACATCCGGCACTTCGGTCAGGCTGCCATCATAGGTATCGGTATACAGGTACACCGTGGTGCCATAGGGCACCTTGGCTCCTGCATGGGGGTACTGATAGGTCACCAGCGCCGCCGTCTGGTCGGACTGCGACTCCATCAGCTGATGCTTGAGGCCCTTGATGTTCAGCTGCACCTGGGCATTGCTCCACTCGGTGCTGATCAGGTTGGGCACTGTGACGGTGGTCTGGCTGCGATCCTCGCCGTCGGTGGCGATGCCCAGATAGGGTGCCACCTCGCTGATGATGTTGCCGGCCACAGGGGCTGCCAGCAGGGACGAGTAGTCGGTGCGGGCATTGTTGGGGTCGTCCAGCATCACATAGACCAGGATCTCCGGGTCATCGGCGGGCAGGACCGCCACGAAGGACGCTACCTTTTTATAGTCGCCGTCGGCGCGGCGCTCCATGTTCAGCTGTTCCGACGTGCCGGACTTGCCGCCGATGCGGTAGCCGGAGACGTAGGCGTTCTTACCGCCGCCGGTGCCGTTGCCCACCTCATATTCCATCATCTGGCGGATGACACCGCTGGTGGTCTCGCTGATGACCTGACGGCGGACATTGCTGCCGATCTCCTCCACCACATTGCCGTTGGAGTCGGTGATCTTGTCCACCACATGGGGCGTGATCAGATAGCCGCCGTTGACGGCTGCAGCCACGGCGGTGCACATCTGCAGCGGGGTGATGGCCATGGCCTGACCGAAGGACGAAGAGGCCAGCTGCACTTCGCCCAGCTGGTCGGCCTTGTAATACTTCATCAGGCCGGTCTCACTGGGCAGATCCACGCCGGTGCGCTCGGTGAAGCCGAAGGCGTCGAAATAGTTATAGAACTGCTGGGAGCCAACACGCTGGCCCAGCTGGATATAGTAAAGGTTGCAGCTCTGGCGCAGAGCGTCTGCCATGTTGATGGTGCCGTGAGCCTTGTGGCCTGCACAGTGGTAGGTCTGTTTGGCCACACCGTAGGCACCGGAACAGGTGAAAGTGGTGTTCATGGTCGCCACGCCGGAGTCCAGACCCATGGCCGAGGTAATGACCTTGAACACGCTGCCGGGGTAGTACAGCTCGGTGATGGCCTTGTTCTTCCACAGGATATCGCGGTAGGTGCCGGTGTAGTCCGGATCCGGATCCTCGATCTTGTTGCCGTTTTCGTCCAGCTTATACTTCTTCGGGTCGTTTTCGTCCCGGAGGTAGATCGTGTACAGTTCCGGCTCTGCGGCCACCTGCTCCTGCAGATAAGCCAGGTGCGCGCTGTAGTCCAGCGGGTCGTTGGGGTCGAAGTCCGGCTTGGAAGCCATGGCCAGGATTGCACCGGTCTTGACATTCATCACGATGGCACAGCCGCGGTTCTCCACGTTGTTGGCCGCAATGGCCTCGGTGAGGTAGCGTTCCGCGATCTCCTGCACGTTCACATCCAGCGACAGCACCAGATTGGAGCCGTCCTTGGCGGCAAAGGTGGTGGCGTTCTGGTCGGCAATGGCGTTGCCCACGGCGTTGCGCCGGGTGATGGTGCGGCCGTCCACACCGGCCAGGGTGGACTGGTAGGATTTTTCCAGTCCGTAGGTGCCCACACCCTCGCCATCGGTAAAGCCCAGCACCGCTGCGGCAAACGCACCGTAGGGGTAGTTGCGCTGGAAGCTCTTTTCTGCCGAGATGGACACACGGCCCTTGCGGGAAGTATCGGTCGCTTTCTTGTGTGCCTTGTTGAAGCTGGACACATAATCCTCAATGGACAGTTTGATGGCGTTGTTCACCTTGGTGGCCAGCACCACATAGGAGGAATCCGTTTTGGACAGCGCATCGTATACGGTCTGGTACTGCTGATTGTATGCGTCCGAGGAGGTGTCCACCGTGTCCAGGCTCTCGCCGTCGCCGGAGAGCAGCCGCAGGGTGATCTCGCGGCTCACCTCGGCGCACATGGCCGGGTCCAGGGTACGCACCGTCTTGTCATCGGCGGTGGTGCTGGTGGTGTACAGGATGCTGCTGTAGCTGGGGTCGGCCCAGATGGTCCACACCACGCTGGTGGATGCCAGCGTGATGCCGTTGGCGTCGTAGATCTCGCCGCGGGTGGCTTTGATGGTGGTGTCCAGCAGCTGCTGTTGAGCGGCATACTGACGGTACTTCGCACCATTTTTGATCTGGATGACATACAGGCTGTGGATGACTACCACCGAGGCCGCCGTCACCGCCAGCAGTGCCAGGATGCTGCACACACTGCGGGCGCGCACACTGAGCCGGTCCCGCGCAGAGGCCGGGCGCACCCGGTAGCCTTTGCCCCGTTTTTTCTTGTTGTTGGAATTGTTGGAATCTTGTTGCATGCTGTTCTCCCGCAGGCGGAACGGAAAGCCCGTTCTGCCTGCTGTTTTTTCAGGATATCGGCCCAGCCCCGGGCCTGTTAAAAACCGAAAAAGCGTGCGCTGCCGCACGCTTTCCCGTTTTGGATTTTATTTTACGGTGCCCAGAATGGTCACTGCGCCATTGTAGATGAAGCTGGTCCACTGCCGCACAGGGGACTCCTTGCGCTCCAGCACACCGGACTCGTTCAGCCGGATATAGGTGATCTGGCTGGGGTCGATCTTCATCAGGCCCAGACGGCTGGCCGCTTCTTCCACGCTGGTGATGTTGGTCTTGCTGTTCAGGGTGCTGTTGTAGTAGGTATACTGGCTCTGGGCGCTCACCAGCCGTGCCTTGGCGTCCTGGATCTGATCATTCAGCTCCACCAGCTGGGCCTCGCTCATCAGCAGGCTGATGGCAAACCCGGTGAGCAGGGCTGCCGCCACCAGATGCATGGCGTTGCGCAGCGCTGCCTGCAGCGGAGAGAGACGGCGCTTGCCGCCCTTTTCCACGCGCAAAGCCGCCTTGCGCTGCGTCTGCGGTGCTTTTCTACGCCGGACTGTATTGTAATCGTATGCTGCCTGACCCATGATTGCTCTCCTCCTCACAGGATGCCTGCGGCATCCATCAGCATTTTTCCAGTACACGCAGGTGTGCCGACCGGCTGCGCCGGTTCTCTTCCAGCTCCTGCGTATTGGCTTCGATCGGTTTGCGGGTAATGAGTTTTGCTTTGGCTTTGCCGCCGCACACGCACACCGGGAATTCCGGCGGGCAGGTGCAGGCTGTGGACCAGCGGCGGAACTTGTTCTTCACCAGCCGGTCCTCCAGCGAGTGGAAGGTGATCACGCAAAGCCTTCCGCCCGGGGCGAGGTGCTCAAAGATGGTGTCCAGCCCTTCTTCCAGTGCATCCAGCTCATGGTTCACCGCAATGCGCAATGCCTGGAAGGTGCGGCGGGACGGGTTCTTGTTCTTGCGCCGCTCCGCCGGCGGCATGGCGCTGGCCACGATGTCGGCCAGCTGCAGAGTGGTCTCGATGGGGGCGTTCTCCCGGGCTTCCACGATCTTTCCGGCGATCTGCCAGGCAAAGGGTTCTTCACCGTAGTCCCGCAGGATGCGGGACAGATCCTCCCGGCTGAGGGTGTTCACCAGATCCGCCGCCGTCTCGCCCTGCTGGCTCATCCGCATATCCAGCGGTGCGTCCGCCCGGTAGGAAAAGCCGCGGGCCGCATCGTCCAGTTGATGGCTGGAGACACCCAGATCCAGCAGTGCACCGTTGATCTTCTCGATGCCCAGTTCTTCCAGCGCCTGTCCGGCGTAGCGGAAGTTAATCTGTACCACGGTGGCCGGCAGTCCTGCCAGACGGGCACGTGCCGTCTGCACGGCATCGGGATCCTGATCCAGTGAGATCAGCCGCCCGCCCTTTGCGGCATCCAGCCGCAGGGCGATCTGACGGGAGTGGCCTGCACCGCCTGCGGTGCCGTCCAGATAGGTGCCCGCCGGGTCGATGGCCAACCCCTCCAGGCACTCGTTCAGCAAAACCGGGACATGCTCAAATGAGGTCGGGTCAAAGGGCACGTTTTCTTCTGAAGCCATTGGCACGGCCTCCTTTCTCTCTTGCAGATTCTTGTGTCAGATGTGCAGGCTGCGCAGCCGGGCTGCGCGCTGCTCGTTGCTCACCGCCGCACGGCGGGCATTCCAGGTGTCGGTGGCCCAGATCTCGGCATGGTAGCGGTTGCCGATGATGGTCACATCCTTTTCCAGCCCGGCATAGCTGCGCAGCTCTGCCGGCAGAAGGATACGCCCCTGCTTGTCCGGCACCACCTCGCAGGCGGTGCTGAACAGGTCTCCGGAGACCTCCCAGCTGTCCATCAGCTCGTCGGCGTCCAGCTTCTCCGCCAACTTCTCCACTTCGGGGAGCGGCAGCACGAACAGGCATTTGTCCACCCATTCCAGCACCACGAAGCTCTCG
>CABQHF010000159.1 GCA_902463905.1 uncultured Faecalibacterium sp.
TCCGGGATCAGTTCCTCCACCACAACATACAGCATGGCTCCGGCAAAAAGGTCAAGGACTTTGCGGTATAGCGGGTGCTGTCGGCACCTTTTGCCGAAAAATTAGCCTCTATAAACATCTCTGTTTTTTCTTGACAAGCCCCTGTATGCGTGCTATTTTAAATTTCGTCAAATTAGTTCATCCTAACCATCTGAGGGGCATTATCCCACAGATTTTTTTGCGCGAGGTGTTAGGATTAGCTAACTACATGGCAGTGATTCTCTGCCTTTGCGATGAAAGGAGCATTTTTCATGAGAGCAAAGAAATTTCTTTCCCTGCTGCTGTCGGCGGCCATGGCGTTCAGCCTGCTGACCGCTACCGCCTTTGCAGCAGCCCCCGCCGAGGAGGAAAACGGCTTTTTGGACTTCCTGTTCGGCGAAAAATACACCTATCTTTACGCTGCCCTGACTTGGGACGAGTACTGGGCAAACGAGAAGGTCTATGCTGCCGGCAGCACCGCCGCCTCTGCACAACTGGACAGCCACGAGGAGCAGGATCTGGGCGCATTTGATGCCGTTTCCCGCGCTACTGTCAACCACGGTCTGCATCGTGGCAGCTTCCAGAGCACTGCTGTCATCTACGCCAAGGACGGCAGCACCTACACTGTCTCTCACTGGTCGGAGGATGGTAAGACCATCTATCTGGCCGATGGCTCCACCGTGGGCTGGAACCGGGGCACCATTACCAAGGCAGACGGCTCCACCGTGCAGATGGATCACTACGAGGTGCTGGGCACCAAGTATGTGCCGGTGCGCGTGGCTACCAGCGACCTTGCAGATTTCTGCTCCAAGTACACCGTGGTGGAAAACGGTAGCCAGCTGGTGGGCGGCTACTCTGAAAAGAACCTGACCGCCTACACCCTGACGGCTGCGGTGGACAAGAACACCAACGGCCTGAAGTACGCAACCAAGAGCGGCAACGGCTACACCTTCTCCGCCGCGCACAACGGCACCGGCTCCGGCGTGGCAGAAGCCGCCCAGAAGGCTGCCGAGGGCCTTACCGTGAACCTGCGCAGCGGCAGCGACGTGGGCAGCTTTGGCGAGTTCATCCGTGTGGACCTGAACGGCAACTACGGCGAGCTGGGCTCCCGGATGCAGTCTGTGGTGTGGACCTACTACGGCGATGACAGCACCTACACCCACGCCAAGGCCTCCTACGGCACCAAGTTTGCAGCCGACAACTGGATGCACAAGTCCATGGGCATCCAGCTGGGTCTGAGCGATTCCGCCCGCTGCCAGCTGCCGGAGGGCACTGATGGCACCGGCTACTGGACCATCACCATCCGCGCACTGGGCTACGCTGACACGGTGGTCAAGTTCCAGACCACTTCCGAGAATCTTGCCAAGCACGAGCTGGCCAGCGATGCCGACCGCGCTGCCCTGCAGGCTGTGGTCGCCACGGCACAGAGCAAGGCAAAGGCCGCTTACACCGCCGACAGCTACGCCAATCTGGAAACCGAGCTGGCCGAAAGCGTGGAACTGCTGAGCCGCGAGACCCTGTATAAGTCCGCCGCACTGGAGCAGGTGACCCACCTGACCGATGCTGTGCAGAACCTGAAGGCTGCCTGATCCAGCAAAATACAGTACAAAACAGCAAGGTCGCTTGAAGCAGGCGGCCTTGCTTTTCCGTGTCAGGAGAAGATGGAATGAACAAAAAACATTGCAATGCGCTGCTGCCGCTGGTGCAGCTGCTCCCGGCGGTTGCGGCAGCTGCAGCTGTACTGTTTGCCCTGCCTCGCACCGTTCCGGTGCTGGCCGCCGTGCCGGAAAAGCTGACAGCCGTGGTGGAACAGCCAGCAGAAGCCGCTTCCTCCGAAGCGGAGGAAGAAGCCCTGCCCAAGCTGCCCTATGCCGATGGCGTTTACGTCGGCTCTTCCCGGGGCTACGGCGGTGCCGTCCGGATACAGGTCACCATGGAAAACGGCAGCATCACGGAGGTGGAGATCTTGGACGCACCCCACGAGACCAAGCAGTTTCTGCGGCGTGCCAAGCGGCTTTTGACCACTGTAGTGGAGGCCCAGAGCTGGGAGGTGGATGCCGTTTCCGAGGCCACCTACACCAGCCGGGGCATTCTGGGCGCGGTGCAGAACGCCCTGACCGGCGAGGTGGTCAACAACCCCCTGCCGCCGCAGCCAAAGCCCGCCGCACCGCTGGTGGTGGAGGAATTTACGGCTCCCTCCATCTACTTGGACGGCATCTACACTGCCGAAGCCATGGGCTTTGAGGGGCAGATCACAGTGCAGGTCACGGTGGCAGAGGATAAAATTACCGATATCACGATCCTGAGCGCCGAGGACGAGGAGGAATATCTCTCCCGGGCAAAACAGGTCATCCCCGCCATTCTGGAAGGGCAAAGCCCCAATGTGGATGCCGTTTCCGGTGCAACCTACTCCTCCACCGGAATTCTGAACGCAGTCAAGCTGGCACTGGCAAAGGCCGCTGTTGCCCCGGCAGAGAAAACCGCTCCGGAGCAGACTGCATCGGAAGAGACGGCAGAGGAAACCGCACCGTCTGAAGCAGCAGAGCCCGGGGAAACGCCGGTCACCGCGCCCACCGTGGAGGTGGTGCAGCCGGAGGAAAAGAGCGCCGTTCCCGTGTGGCTCAAGGAAGTGTGGCAGCAGCTTTTCCCGGCAGATGCACCGGCATCCTCTGAACCGGAACCGGCATCTTCTGAGGAAGTGCTGCCGACATCCGAGTCGGCACTGCCGCCGGAAGAGACCGGGATTGAATCTGAAACGGAAGGAGCAGCAGAATGAAATACAAAAATTTTCTCCTCCGGGCGGTGAACCTGCTGCTAATTTTGGGGGTACTGTGGCAATACCAGCAGGTGGCGCTGATCCGGGCGGCAGCGGTAAGCCAGCGCAAGCAGGAAATTGCCGAAGTTGAAGCCTACAATGCTTCCGTTTTGCAGGCGCAGAGCGCAGCACAGGCAGAGCAGAGCGGCTACCGGGACGGCATCTATGAGGGCAGCGCCTATGGTTTTGGCGATGTCATTCGGGTGTCGGTGACTATACAGAACGGAAAAATGACCGATATTGCGGTGCTGGATGCTTCCGGCGAGGATAAGCCCTACTATAAGCAGGCGCTGCCTTTGCTGGACGAGATGCTGGCAGTGCAGTCTGCCGAGGTAGATACCGTTTCCGGCGCCACCCTCACGGCAGAAGGGCTCATCGGTGCAGTAGAGGACGCACTGGGAAAGGCGGCAGGATGATGGAAAAAACACAGGCAAAGCCTTTAACAGCGGCGCAGCAGCGTCAGCGGGACAAAAAGCGCCGTGCATGGCTGCGCACCGGGGTGCAGTTGTTCTTCTTTGTGTCCATGCCGGGCGCATTCGTGGCCGGGTTTTCCGGGGTAAAACAAATCTTTCTGCACATCGGTGCAGGCGAGGTGCTCTCTGTGGACAGCTTCACACTTTCCCTGCTGGGGCTGTGCGGCTTCACTTTGCTGTTCGACCGGTTTTTCTGCGGATACGTCTGCGCCTTCGGCAGCTTGGGCGATGCCGTCTGGGCGCTGTCCGGGCTTGTCCAGAAAAAGCTGTTCCACCGCAAAAAGCAGCTCCGTCTGCCGGAGCGGGCGGTGCTTTGGGGGCAGAAGGTCAAATATCTGCTGCTGGCGGGGCTGGTGGCGCTGTATGTGACCCGGCAGGAAAAGCTGCTGACCGGCGCAAGCCCGTGGGAGGTATTTTCCCGCCTGACGGCTCTGCGTCTGCCGCCGGAGGGCTTCGGTGTGGGCATCGCGCTGCTTGTGCTCATTTTGCTGGGCATGGCGGTGCAGCCCCGGTTCTTCTGTCAGTTCCTCTGCCCCATGGGTGCGGTGTTCGCCCTGCTGCCGGTGCTGCCCTTTGCGCGGCTGCACCGGCAGAGCGAGGGCTGCATCCCGGGCTGCAATGCCTGCAAGCAGCAGTGCCCGGTGTGCCTGAAGCTGGAGGAAAGCAGCCTGCGCAGCGGGGAGTGCATCGCCTGTGAAGCCTGCGTGGGCACCTGCCCTAAACAGAACATCTGCCGGTGGGACAGGACATTGTGCAAGAGCCTGTGGCTGCCGGTACTGGCGAAGGCGTTGCTCTTCTTCCTGCTGGGCTGCTGGCTGGGTTTCTGCCGGTTTATCTGAACCAAAAAAGGAGGCCGCCGCACGGTATTTGTGCAGCAGCCTCCTTTTTGGCTGGGATGATTTGTCATTTTTACAGGGAAGGTTTCTGCTCCAACAGATCTGTCATGCTGTGCAGACTGATGCCAAGGGTGGAAAGGTTATGCAGCATGGCGCTGGTAGCCGGGGGCAGGATGCCCAGTGCGCCCAGAAGGATGAGCGCTGAGTTGAAGCTGAGCACAAAACGGTAATTGCTGCCCACCCGCTTTTGCAGGGCGTTGGCAATGGATTTTAACATTGTTAGCTGCAGCTTGATACGGAGGATCATTTCGGTCATGCTCACTTGCAGAAGTTCGCAGACGCGGCCTGTAAAGGCAGCAGAAAGATTGAATGCGTCGTACTTTTTTCGATTTTGCACAACAAATTTTTCAAAAGCCTCTTGACGCATTCTACATACCGTGGTATTTTTCTTGTAAATCCCACTGATTTTGTGGATTAGTCTGGAACCATCTACAAGATGTGGTCGTGTTCATTTTGAACACTGCCTCACCGTGGATTATCCCTGAAAGATTTACCGC
>CABQHF010000160.1 GCA_902463905.1 uncultured Faecalibacterium sp.
CGGACAGCTCCGCAAACTCCCTACGCCGGCATTGCCCGGATCAGGTAAAGGGTACTCCGCAGATGCGGATCTCAGCCTTTCGGCGCCCCTGTTTTTATGTCCATTTCTAAGTATAGCGCAGCCGGGCGGCAAAAGTCAACCCTTGCCGGAACATAAATCCCCGCCCCGGCGCATAGGCTGTACCAGCACGATACAGGGAGCGTGGGGGTATGAGAGCAGATCCGGAGCAGCGTGCCGTGCAGCTGGCGGAGTACATTGTGGAACGCGGGGCTACTGTGCGGGCAGCGGCTGCGGCCTTTGGGTGCAGCAAGTCCACCGTGCACAAGGACGTTTCGGTGCGGGTTGGCCGGGTCAGCCCGGTGCTGTCGGCACAGGTGCGGGCAGTGCTGGCCCGCAACAAGGCCGAGCGGCATTTGCGCGGCGGAGCTGCCACCCGCCGCAAATACCGCAAATAGTGCAAAAGCGCTCCTGCACAGCCGTTCGGCTGTGCAGGAGCGCTGGTTTTGTGTTCAGTGCCCGGCGCGGAACTGGTTCAGTGCGCCTTTTTCCAGCCGAGACACCTGCGCCTGGCTGATGCCGATCTCCTGTGCCACTTCCATCTGGGTCTTACCTTTAAAGTAGCGCAGCTCCATGATCCGCTTTTCCCGCGGGGTCAGCCCCGCCACCGTCTGCCGGAACTGCAGCCCGCTGATCCAGCTGTCCTCGCCGTCCGGGTCGCGCACCTGGTCGATGAGGTACATGGCATCGCCGCCATCGGTGTATACCGGCTCTTCCAGGCTCACCGGTTCCACCACCGATTCCAGCGCGGCGGTCACCTCCCGGCGGGACAGGCCTGCCGCCCCGGCGATCTCGTCCATGGTTGGCTCCCGGCCCAGCTGCTTTTCCAGCGCTTCGCGGGCCTGCATGGCACGGTAAGCGGTGTCCCGCAGGCTGCGGCTCACCCGCAGGGCGTTGTTGTCCCGCAGAAAGCGCCGGATCTCGCCGATGATCATGGGCACCCCGTAGGTGGAGAACCGTACCGGCTGGGCGGGGTCAAAGTTGTCAATGGCCTTGATCAGCCCGATACACCCCACCTGAAACAGGTCGTCCAGGTTCTCGCCCCGCTGGGAAAAGCGCTGCACCACGCTCAGCACCAGCCGCAGGTTGCCCTCCACCATGCGTTCCCGCGCGGACGCATCCCCGGCGTGAGCCTGCAGGAGCAGCTGCCGCTTTTCGGCCTCCGACAAAACGGGAAGCTGCGCCGTATCCACGCCGCACAGTTCCACCTTGTTGTACATCCAAACGCCCCCGGTCTGTTTTGAAGTTCACCGGGAGTATGGCCGCCGGGCGGGGGCACTATGCGTGGGAAAATTTGAGACAGAAAAAGTGACCGCCTCACAGCTTCCAGACTGAGCGGTCACATTTTCTGACTTACCGGTAAGGAGCTAGCCGTTTGTAAGGGCCAGCGCCTTTTGCATTTTCAGTGTAGACGATTCCACGCGGTTTGTCAAGGTGAGCCGCGTTTTTTTACTGCCCTTCCAGCTGCAATTTCAGGGTCTGGATGATGCGTTTTTCCAGGCGGGAGATGTAACTCTGGCTGATGCCCAGCGCGTCGGCGGCTTCCTTCTGGGTGCGCTCCACGCCGTCGGTCAGGCCGAAGCGCAGCTCCATGATCTGCCGTTCCCGCGGGGAAAGGCTGCCCACGGCGCGGCGCAGCCCGGCCCGCTCGGCGGCCTGCTCCAACTGCTGGCCCACCATGTTCTCGTCGCTGCCGAGGATATCTGAGAGCAGCAGTTCGTTGCCGTCGCCGTCCACGTTCAGAGGTTCATCGAGGCTGGCCTCCTGGCGGCGGTTGGAGGTCTTGCGCAGGTACATGAGGATCTCGTTGCCGATGCAGCGGCTGGCGTAGGTGGCCAGCTTGATGCTGCGCTCCGGCGTGAAGGTGTTGACGGCTTTGATCAGCCCGATGGTGCCGATGCTGATGAGATCCTCCTGGGGCACACCGCTGTTCTCGTACTTTTTGGCCAGATACACCACCAGCCGCAGGTTGTGCAGGATAAGCGCATCGCGGGCGTCCGGCTCCCCGGCGGCCATGCGGGCAAGCAGCGCCTTTTCTTCGGCCGGGGAAAGGGGAGAGGGCAGGCTGGGCGTACCGGCCAGATAGTGTACGCCGCCGCAAAAGCGCAGCCGTGCGCACAGGCGGTGCCAGAGCAGCCGCAAAAACTGGAACATGAGCAAGGCCTCCTATTATAAGTATTATAGCAGCTCCCGCGCCGCATCGTCGCCGAACAGCAGCTCCCATGCAGGGTCCAGCGGGGTGGGGCAGCAAAAGGCCGCCAGCAGGCCGGTGAGGTGGGCGCTGCCGTGCCGCAGGGCTGCCGGTACGGCGGGCAGTACGCTCTGGCCGTGGATGCTGCGGCAGGGCACCAGACGCACGCCAAGTTCCGGCGGAGGCGGGGCAGTGCTGTGGGCAAACCAGCCGTCCAGATAGCACTGCAGCTCCGGCGGCAGGCGGCGGCGCACGGCCGGGTACTGCACCAGCACCACGGCGCGGCCGCTCAGCGGCTCCTGCAAAGAAAAACCGGTGTCGTGGAAGGCCTGCACCGGCAGCTGTGCTCCGGCCAGCTCCAGCACCACCGGCACGCTGGCAGTGCCGCTGCGCCCAAAGCAGTACAGCAGCGCCCGCAGCACCGCGTACACCCCGGCGCAGCTGGCCAGCAGCCGCCCCGGAGACAGCGGCAGGCAGACGCTTAGGTTGCGGCTCTGCACGCCGGGCAGCACCACCGCCCCGCACAAAAGCAGGTTGAGCAGGGCATACCACCCGCACAACCGGGCAAAACGCCCCCGGCCGGGCAGGCCGTAGGCGGCGGCCACCACCGCGCAGCCTGTGAAAATTTTATAACCCACTGCCACAGCCGCCGGCAGCTCCGGAGCCAGCAGGATCAGCGCCGAGGCCGCCGCCAGCGCTGCCCCGGCGCACAGCCGCACCCCGGTGCAGGCGGCAGCGCACAGCAGGCCTGCTGCTGTGAGAAACAACGCTGCAAGGACGAAATTTGTGAGCAGTAATTCGTCGAGGTAGATCACACTTTTCAATGCGGCACCTCCTTGCAGCCAGTGTACCGCCCCGCGCAGGCAAAAGTTGTCAAAACCCCAAAACGGCCCTGCAGACTGGACAAAAGTAACACTTTTTTAGACCTGGTTTCACATTTTTTACACTTTTTGCAAAAAGGGGCTTGAACATTTCTGGAAAGTGTGGTATATTATTGGCATCCTAGCAAGGATAAGCGAGCACACGCAAGTGGGCTTGCAAAATATCTTTCTACATTTTGAAGGGAGTAATTCATTATGATGATGCCTGCAAACTTTTCCGCAATCTCTGAGAACGAGATGACCTACGTCAACGGTGGCGCTTCTCTGGCTGACATCCTGGCTCCGGCTCTGGAAGTCAAGAACTGGCAGAAGTTCAACACCAACATGGTTACCATCATCGGTAACAGCTTCATGAGCAAGTATGTCGAGAACACTGTCGGCACTCTGTTCGGCGGCAGCTACGCTCCTGGTGCTATGGGCAAGGCTTGGTTCGGCGACGTCAAGGAGTATTACGGCAATGGCTACGCTGCTGGCTTCGGCAAGCATGGTGATGAGCAGACCGCTGGCGACAAGTTCCTGAATGGTGGCAACGGCGTTCTGAACGCTGGCCTGCGCATGCTCGGTTCTGCTGCTGCCATCTACAACCTGGCTACCGGCACCGTGAAGAACGCTGCTGAGGATAAGCTGGCCTTCAAGGTCCTTGCCTAATCGGTACTTGTGACTGACTAGCTGGTTTGCCTGAGGGCAGACCAAAGAACAGGTTATAAAATTGGCCCGGAGACTTCGGTCTCCGGGCCAATTTTTTGTGGAGCCCTCTCAGGCATCGCTGCAGGCGGTGCCTGAGAGGGTTTTTCTAACGAGGGCGAGGATGTTTGCCGGCCCGCTCCCTCTCGGGACAGATGCAATTCAAAACAACACCACGGGCCTTACTTCTTCTCCCACGCCCGCCTTAGCTGTTCCAGCGCGTGGCTTTCCAGCCGGGAAACATAGCTGCGGCTGATGCCCAGCAGCCGGGCGGTCTCCAGCTGGGTCAGGGGCGGCTGCCCGCCCAGCCCGTACCGCAGCAGCAGGATCTGCCGTTCCCGCGCGGGCAGTGTTTCCAGCAATTGCCGTACCCGCAGCAGGTCGGCCTTTTTCTCACAGCATTCCTCCATGCAGAAGCTGTCCTGCAGCACATCTGCCAGCGTCAGGGCAGTCTCGCCGTCCGCCTCCAGCGTCTCCTGCAGCGAAACCGTGCCCCCGGTCTTGCGCTGCCGCCGCAGATGCATGCGGATCTCGTTTTCAATGCAGCGGCTGGCATAGGTGGAAAACCGCGCCTTGCGTGTGGCATCAAAGGTATCTACTGCTTTCATCAGCCCGATGGTGCCGATGGAAACAAGATCCTCCTGATCGCCCGGCAGGGCGTAGTATTTTTTTACGATGTGTGCCACCAGCCGCAGGTTGTGCCGGATGAGCCTTTCCCGCGCAGCGGCGTCCCCGGCGTGCAGGGCACTGAAGGCGGCCAGCTCCTCCCGCGCGGAGAGCGGCCGTGGAAAGCAGCCGCTTTCCAGATGGAGCGCCAGAAACAGAAATTTTGTGGCGAAAAATTGCAGCAAGGTCAGCAGCACA
>CABQHF010000161.1 GCA_902463905.1 uncultured Faecalibacterium sp.
CCCAGAACTGCGACAGCTTCGACCAGCTGCAGCAGCGGTTCTACCGTCAGGTGAACTTCGATACCTTCTATCACTGAGCAAAAAGCTCCTCCGCCCATGGTACAGCGCCATGACGGGGGAGCTTTTTCAGGTCAGAATACCAGCTGCACCAGCAGCACATAGCACAGGGTGCCGCCGGTCACGCTGAGGAGCGTCTCGTGCTTCCATTTATGCAGAGCAATGGTCACCAGCAGGGCGATGGCCTCCGGCGCGCCGTGGCTGCCTGCAAAGGGCGTGACGCTCTTGAGGCAGTAGACGATGAGCATGCCGAAAATGGCAGCCGGCAGCACCCGGCCCAGATACCGCACCACCTCCGGCGGCTGCTGATCCTTGGAGGAGAACACCACAAAGGGCAGAAAACGGGTGATCATGGTGGCTGCCGTGCACACCGCAATGGTCAGGCCTATCTGAACAGCCGTCATGCGCCCACCTCCTTGTCCGTTTCAGGCTCTTGCTGCAGGCCCTCGACCTTTTCAATGGGCTTGCGAAAAACCAGCAGCAGCACCAGGATGCACCCCATGGCGGGCAGCAGGAAGCTGCCGGAGCCGAACACCGCCAGGCACACCAGCGGTGCCGCAATGCCGATGAGGGCACTGTAATGCTGCTTATCTTTTTCCCACTGGTTCAGGAAGATGACCGTGAACATGGCTGTCATCACAAAATCCACGCCCTCGGTGCTGAAGGGCAGGATGGAGCCGACCGCTGCACCCAGCCCCGCGCTGGCCACCCAGTAGAACTGATCCAGCAGGGAGATGAAGAACATGAACCAGCCCCTGTCCACCCCTTCCGGCGGCTCCGCCGAACAGGTGATGGAAAAGGTCTCGTCGCTCATGGTAAAGATCATATAAAAGCTGCGCAGGCCATAGCCCTTGTAGCGCTCCAGCATGGCAAGGCCGTAGAACAGATGCCGCGCCTGGATCATCAGCGCCATCAGAAAGGCCGACAGCGGCGAGAATGCCCCCAGCAGCAGGCTGGCCAGCACGAATTCCAGTGAGCCGCCATACACCACCGTGCCCATGAGCATGGGCATCCACACCGGCAGCCCCAGCGACTGCACATAGATGCCATAGCCCATGCCCAGCACCAGATACCCTGCAAACACCGGCAGGGTCTGAGGCGCGGCCGCCCGCAGTGCCCGCAGCACCGGGCTTTGCTGCCGCGCAAGAAGTTGTTCGTTTGTCTGCTGCATTTGTTTTCCCTCTGTGCAGCCGACGTTTCCGGCCGCTTTGCTTTCTTAAACCCACATTCCCGATGTGATTTTGTGATTGTATTATAACAGGTTTCTGGGCTTTTGCAACCGGCAGAACACAAAAGCCCCGGCATGCAAGCCCTTTTCCAGGGCGCATGCCGGGGCGCTGTTTTACCGATATGCCTTAGCGGATGGCTTTCTTAAAGTGTTTGAGCATCATCCGGAGCACGTCCGAATCACCATATTCCTTCTGCAGTTTCTGCGTGAATTCGATTGCCTTCTCACAGACCAGCTTCTGCTGTTCAAAGGCTTCCTGGCGTTTGCCGCCCAAAAAGGTGGTCTGCGCCTTATACGTCCACGCTGCCTGCTCGCGGTCATAGCCAAACAGCACCTGTGTACCTGCGGAAAGATCCGGGGCCGTCTCGTAGCGCTCCATGGCAACTTTTTCCTGTTCCTGTGCCGCTGCGATCGCCTCGTCGTACTTTTTCAGCTCGCACAGGCAGCGCGACCTGCTCCGCAGCAGTTCCGCCTGGGTCTTTTTCACATCCGCCACGATGCGCAACTTCTTTTCCTGCCGGATCCAGTCCAGTGTTTCCTCGGTCACTTTCAGGCATTCCTTCCATTTCCGCTTGCCTTTTTCGGACTGCAGTTCCAGTGCCGCAGCAAGAGCTGCACCGGCCTGGACGCTCTCCCAGGTAATTCCCGTCTGCACAAGCTGTTCCGCATGCTCAAACGCACTGCGCAACAGCTTCTCATCCATATCATCCAGCTCCCGGCCCGATTTTGGTCCGATCGCCGCCTGCACGCGGAAAATGTCGATCACCAGGCGCATAACAGCCAACTGCACGATCTGCAGATACACATCTTTGTCCAGCTCGCCGTGGTACTCTGCGTTTTTTGCCTTTTCAAAATCTTTTTGGATCTCACCTATCGGTATGGAATTCAGCAGCCCCTGGGCAGTCTGCGGTTCATTCCAGTCCAGGCATTTTTCCGCAGCCACCGCAACCAGCTGTGCCACACCCAGCTTCACCGTCAGATTTTCCGGCCCGCACTGTTTTTCTGCATCAAACGCCGCATTGCACACCGACCGGGCATACCCTTTCTCCTGTTCACTGTACGGATCGGTATGGCCCAGGACCGCTGTCGCCTGAAGCGTATACGCATGCGCATTCCATTCTGCGGCCTCCGCTCCCGGATCACCCTGCCACAGTGCCAGCATCTTGCGGCACATCTTCTCGGTGTACAGCGAATCCCGGTAGAAAAAGGCGCTTCCTGCCTGCTCGTATACACGCGTCAGCGTCCGCTTGTCCTCCGGCGTCTGCCTGCGCTTCCACACCAGCTCCGCCCGTTCCGCAGCCGTGGTGTACCAGCGCATTTCGTCTTTGTCCGCACCGGCCTCCTGCCATGTTCCGGCCTGATCCAACGCTTCCTGGATCCACTCTTCCGGGCTCACATTCTGCTGTGTGGGGGGTGCTGCTTTGGGCTCCTCGTTCTTGAGCCGGACGCCGCAATACGGGCAGAACACCGAACCATCCGGCACTTCTTTGCAGCAGTTCGGGCACTTTTTTGCAGCAGGAGCCGCCTTCGGGGGTTCCGGTTTTTCATTCGCCACCCTGGGGGCAGCTACCGGGGCTGCCGGTTTTGCCGCAGCTTTTGGGGCAGCGCTCACCAGGCCGTCGATCTTTTTATAGCAGCGGGGGCAATAGACGGTGTAATCCGGCACTTCCGCAAAGCAGTTCGGACATTTTTTCATGATGGATTCCTCCCTGGATCAGTTTGTTCCTGCCAGAAACGCAGGATCTTTTACCGTAACAACAGTATAACAGATTTTTCATTTCTGATAAAGCGCCTGGCTCCATTCCCTGCAGATGGCAAATGTCTTTCGGCACAATGACAGGAATTTTGCTGAGAATTTGTGCAGTTTTGAACGAATCCAAAGTTTTTTGCGCCCCGTGCTTTATTATTTTAACGCAGTAAAGGGTCTTTGCCGGCTCGGCACCCGGATTTCTGCCCAAAAAGCCGGTTTCACTTTAGTCATACCTATTTGACAACCGCCGCCAATTCCGGTATCCTGTCCGTATCACATGGACGGCGCATCCGGCATATCCGCATCAGACCGTCCATTTTGTATCTGAGGGAGGAACAGTTTATGGCGACCATGAAGGATATCATCCAAAGCCCGCTTTTGCTGGCGCTAGTCATCGGCGGCCTTTTGTACATTGCCGCTTTCTCGGTGGTGTACCTGAAAAAGGCCTACGACCACTGTCTGGAGCTGGGCATCACTCGCAAGGAGCTGAGCAACGTCATCAAATCCAGCCTGGTGTTTTCCATCGTGCCCAGCCTGTCCATCGTGGTGGGGCTGTTCGTGCTCATTGCGGTGCTGGGCAGCGTGTGGGCATGGTGGCGGCTGTCGGTCATCGGCTCGCTGTCCTATGAGACGATGATCTCCAGCTCCATCGCCCAGGTGCTGGGCTACGCTTCCTCCGCCGAAATGCTGGAAAGCGCCACCGGCCGCCAGTTCGGCGTGGTGATGATCCTGATGAGCGTGGGCATGCTGAGCGGCTTCCTCATCCTGCTGCCCTTCGGCAAAAAGCTGTGCAAGAGCGTGGATCGCTCCGCCGCAGACAACGGCGGCAGCACCTGGAAGAACGTGCTGTCCGGCGTGTTCATGCTGGTGATGTTCTCGGTGTACATCCCCATCCTGCTGTTCACCGACAATGTGCAGGCCGCCGTGATGATCACCGGTCTGGTCATCGCCGTCGGCGTGGGCGTGCTGGCCAAGCGCCCCGGCCTTGCCTGGCTGAACAACTTTGTGATGGCATTCTCCATGCTGGGCGGGCTGGTCTCGTCGCTGGCATGGGTCCGCATTTTCGGGTAAGGAGGGCACAGACATGAGCAAAGCCAAAACGGAGACCAAAATGGATTCCTTCCAGAGCTGGGCCCACCGCTGGGGCCGCGTGGGCACCCTCATCGCCCTCATCTATATGGTGGCTCTGCCCTTTGTGGTGCTGGCCGCCTACGACAGTATCCCCAGCCTCGGCGAGGTGTTCAACGTGAACACCTTTTCCATCCTGCTCATCTACATCCCGGTGGGCTTTTCGGAGGCCCTGAGCTACACGCCCATCCTGGGCTGCTCGGCGTACCTGGCCTTCATCACCGGCAACATCATGAACCTGAAGCTGCCCGTGGCGGCCAACGCCATGAACCTGACCAAGAAGCAGCCCAACACCCCGGAGGGCGAGGCCATCGCCTCGGTGGCCGTGGCCGTTTCCTCCCTGATGACGGTGGCCATCCTCACGCTGGCAGCAGTATGCGCCTCCTTCATCAGCCCGGTATTTGAACTGCCCGCCGTCAAGACGGCTTCCGGCTACCTGCTGCCGGCTCTGTTCGGCTCCATGGCACTGGGCCTGTTTGCCAGCTCCTCCAGCGGCAAC
>CABQHF010000162.1 GCA_902463905.1 uncultured Faecalibacterium sp.
AGTCCACCGTCAGGGTGTTGCCCTCGGCATAGCTGCCCTGGATGATGGCCTTGGCAATCAGGGTCTCCACACGGCTCTGGATGAACCGCTTGATGGGGCGTGCACCATAGACACTGTCGTAGGCAGAATCAATGATGAAGTCCTTGGCGGCGGTGGTCACTTCCAGCTTGAGGTGCTTGCCCTCGTCCATGCGCTTGCGCAGATCCTCAAGCTGCAGATCCACGATCTTGCGCATCTCGTCCTTGGTCAGGCTCTTGTAGTACACGATCTCGTCCAGACGGTTCAAAAACTCCGGGCGGAACTTGCTCTTCAGCAGCAGGTCGATCTGCTTGCGGGCGTCCTCGCTCAGCTCGTTGGAGCCGTTGGCGCGGCGCTGCTCCAGATCGTTCAGGATGATATCGCTGCCCAGGTTGGAGGTGAGGATGATCACCGTGTTCTTAAAGTCCACGGTGCGGCCCTGACTGTCGGTGATGCGGCCGTCATCCAGCACCTGCAGCAGGATGTTGAACACGTCGGGGTGGGCCTTTTCCACCTCATCGAACAGCACCACGCTGTAGGGCTTGCGGCGCACAGCCTCGGTCAGCTGGCCGCCCTCTTCATAACCGACATATCCCGGAGGCGCACCGATCAGACGGCTGACGCTGAACTTCTCCATATATTCGGTCATGTCGATGCGCACCATGTTGCGCTCATCGTCAAACAGAGCCTGTGCCAGCGCCTTGGCCAGTTCGGTCTTGCCGACACCGGTGGGGCCCAGGAACAGGAAACTGCCGATGGGGCGGTTGGGGTTGGCAATGCCGGCGCGGCTGCGCAGGATGGCTTCGCTGACCTTGGTCACGGCCTCGTCCTGGCCGATGACTCTCTTGTGCAGCACATCATCCAGATGCAGCAGCTTCTCACGCTCGCCTTCCACCAGCTTCTCCACAGGGATGCCGGTCCAGCGGGCCACGATGCGGGCGATCTCCTCGTCGGTCACGCGGTCACGCAGCAGGCTGTCCTCCTTCTTGGCAGCGGCGATCTTCTCTTCCTCTTCCAGCTGTTTCTGCAGCTGGGGCAGTTTGCCGTATTTCAGCTCGGCGGCCTTGTTCAGGTCGTACTCGCGCTGGGCTTTCTCGATCTCGGCGTTGGTCTGCTCGATCTGCTCCCGCAGAGTCTGCACCTTGCCGATGGCGTTTTTCTCGTTCTCCCACTTTGCCTTCATGCTGCGGAACTTGTCCTGCAGCTCTGCCAGCTCCTTTTCCAGATCCTTCAGGCGGCTCTGGCTCAAAGCATCGGTCTCCTTTTTCAGGCTGACCTGCTCGATCTGCAGCTGGGTGATGCGGTGGGCCAGATCATCCATCTCGCTGGGCATGCTGTCCATCTCGGTCTTGATCATGGCGCAGGCCTCATCCACCAGGTCGATGGCCTTATCCGGCAGGAAACGGTCGGTGATATAGCGGTCGGACAAAGTAGCAGCGGCAATGAGGGCACTGTCGTTGATCTTTACGCCGTGGAACACCTCGTAGCGTTCCTTCAGGCCGCGCAGGATGGAGATGGTGTCCTCCACGGTGGGCTCATCCACCTGCACCGGCTGGAACCGGCGTTCCAGAGCGGGGTCTTTCTCGATATACTGGCGGTACTCGTCTAGGGTGGTTGCACCGATGCAGTGCAGCTCGCCCCGGGCCAGCATGGGCTTGAGCAGGTTGCCGGCATCCATGGCACCGTCGGTCTTGCCGGCGCCCACGATGGTGTGCAGCTCATCAATGAAGAGGATGATCTTGCCCTCGCTCTTCTTCACCTCGTTCAGCACGCTCTTCAGGCGTTCCTCGAACTCGCCGCGGTACTTGGCACCGGCCACCAGAGCGCCCATGTCCAGGCTGAACACGATGCGGTCTTTCAGGTTTTCGGGCACGTCACCGCGCACGATACGCTGGGCAAGGCCCTCGGCGATGGCGGTCTTGCCAACGCCGGGTTCACCAATCAGGCAGGGGTTGTTCTTGGTCTTACGGGACAGGATGCGGATCACGTTGCGGATCTCCTGATCGCGGCCGATGACGGGATCCAGCTTCTGCTTGCGGGCCAGATCCACCAGATCCTGACCGTATTTCTGCAGGGCGTTGTAGGTGTCCTCCGGGTTATCCGTGGTCACGCGCTGGTTGCCGCGCACGGCGGTAAGCTGCTGCAGAAACTTGTCCTTGGCGATGCCAAAGGCACGGAACAGCTCGGTGGTGTTCTGGGTAGGCTCATCCAGCAGGCCGAGGAACACATGCTCCACGCTGACGTACTCGTCCTTCATGGCCTTGGCCTCTCGGGCGGCGGCGCTCAGGACCTTGTCGGTGGCCTGCGAGATATAGACCTTGTCCGGGTCGCGGCCGGAGCCGGACACCCGGGGCAGGGCCGACAGCTTTTCGGCAACGGCAGCGGCAAAGCTGCCGGGATCCACGTTCAGTTTCTGGAGCAGCTGGGGGATCAGGCCCTGTTCCTGAGAAGCCAGGGCGTGCAGCAGGTGTTCAGGCTCCAGTGCGTTGTGCTGGTACTCCACAGCCAGCTGCTGCGCTGCCTGCAGGGCCTCCAGGGTCTTTTGGGTATATTGATTGGTATTCATAAAGTCAAGCCTCCATTCATACCGAAGGTCTTTGGATTAGCGGACGGATAAGCGCTCTGCTAACAGCTCTGCGCCAAGGGGCGGCAGAACCGGAAGCAGATGCGTTCAAGAAGCTGTTTCATGATTTTGTGCACCTCCTGTCGGACTATTTTGTTTGGCTTTAGCACTCTATCTGTTCGACTGCTAAAAATATACTCCAAAGCAATGGGAATGTCAAGAGGAAAACCCTGCCGACAGCACAATTCACAAAAAGTTTGCAAATGGTGCGCGGAACTGCCAAAAAAGACCCGCCTCCGGCAAAGCGCCGGGAGCGGGTCTCAGAGATCAGGCGGAGAAAAATCAGCCGGAGTAGCGCTGCACCTGCAGCAGCGCTTCGGCGCGCTTTACCTGTTCGGCTGTGGGCGGCACAGCGTCGGGCAGCGGATAGGGGATGCCCAGCTTCTGCCACTTGAACAGGCCCAGCGTGTGGTAGGGCAGTACCTCCACCCGCTGCACGGTGTTCAGGCTGCGGATGAAGTCGGCCGTTCTGCGCAGGCCGTCCTCGTCATCGGTCAGGCCAGGCACCAGCACATGGCGGATCCACAGCGGCACGCCCAGGTCGGAGACGTGCCGGGCCATGGCCAGGATGTTAGCGTTGTCCTTGCCGGTGAGCCGGCGGTGGCGCTCCGGGTCGATCTCCTTTAAATCGAGGATGACGAGACTGGTGGAAGCCATCAACCGGTCAAAAGCGGCGAGATACGCAGGGTCATCGGGCCGGAAGGGCTGCCCGGCGGTGTCCAGCGCCGTGTGCACGCCCTTGGAGCGGGCCAGCTCAAAGAAAGCGGTCAGGAAGTCCATCTGGCGCAGCGGCTCGCCGCCGCTGACCGTGATGCCGCCCTTTTTGCCCCAGTAGTTGCGGTAGCGCCACACCCGCTGGAACAGAGCATCCACGGTCCATTCGGTGCCGCCTTCGGCCCATGTTTCCGGGTTGTGGCAGTATTTGCACCGCAGCGCGCACCCTTGCAGGAATACCACAAAGCGCACACCGGGGCCGTCCACCGAGCCGAAGCTCTCCAGCGAGTGGACATAGCCGACCGGATTACAGGACGGCATGGCAGGTGCGGGAGATGACATCCATCTGCTGCTCGCGGGTCAGGTCGATGAACTTGACGGCGTAGCCGGACACACGGATGGTGAAGTTTGCGTACTCTTCCTTTTCGGGGTGCTCCATGGCGTCCAGCAGCTTCTCCTTGCCAAAGACGTTGACGTTCAGGTGGTGGGCACCCTGGTCAAAGTAGCCGTCCAGCACCTGCACCAGGTTCTCCACGCGCTCGCCCTCGCTGTGGCCCAGGGCCTCGGGGTTGATGGTCTGGGTGTTGGAGATGCCGTCCAGAGCCCAGTGGTAGGGCAGCTTAGCCACCGAGTTCAGGGAGGCCAGCAGGCCGTTCTGCTCCGCGCCGTAGCTGGGGTTTGCACCCGGAGCAAACGGAGTGAAGGCGGCGCGGCCGTCGGGCAGGGCACCGGTGTACTTGCCATATACCACGTTGGAGGTGATGGTCAGGATGGAGGTGGTGGCCTCGGAGTTGCGGTAGGTGTGGCGCTTCTTGATCATCTCCAGGAAGGTCTTGAGCAGCCACACGCCGATCTCGTCGGCGCGGTCGTCGTCGTTGCCGTACTTGGGGAAGTCGCCCTCGGTCTCAAAGCCGGTGGCAAGGCCGCTCTCGTCACGCACCACCTTGACCTTGGCGTACTTGATGGCGCTCAGGGAGTCGATGACGTGGGAGAAGCCTGCGATGCCGGTGGCAAAGGTGCGGCGCACATCGGTGTCGATAAGGGCCATCTCGGCTTCCTCGTAGTAGTATTTGTCGTGCATATACTGGATCAGGTTCAGCACGTTCACATACAGCCCGGCCAGCCAGTCCAGCATCTTGACATACTTGGGCAGCACTTCGTCGTAGTTCAGGTACTCGCCGGTGATGGGCGCATAGTTGGGGCCGCACTGCTCGTGGCTCTTCTCGTCCACGCCGCCGTTGATGG
>CABQHF010000163.1 GCA_902463905.1 uncultured Faecalibacterium sp.
CAGTCCGACAGGCGGTCAAAGCAGAGCTTTGCGAGGTTGCGGTCGGTCACCGCGTAGACAGCCACAGCCTTGTGGCTGATATCTGCCAGCTTATCCTGGCTCAGCGGCATGGTGATCACATCCACTAAGTCGCCCACGGCGTAGTTCAGGCGCTGCACGGTCTTGGCGCTGGCGTCAGATGCCGTCATCACCAGCCAGGCCTTGCCCTTGACGCAGGCGTCCTCCACGGCATCAAAGCCCATGGTCAGGGCACCGGCCTTGCGGCACAGGCTCACAGCCTGGAACAGAGCATCTTCCGGTGCCAGTGCAGGCTTTGCGGGGGTGTTATTCTTTTTCGCCATTCTGGGCGGCCTCCTTTGCAGCTTCGGTCAGCTGGGCTTCCAGCGCCTCGTACACTTCGGCGGGAACCGGCTGCTCAAAGCAGCGCTCCAGCGCCTTCTTCTTTTTTGCCTTGGCAAGGCAGGCGGGATCCGGGCAGAGGTATGCGCCGCGGCCCGGCTTTTTGCCCACCAGATCAATGCTGATCTCTCCGCTGGGTGCACGCACCACACGCACCAGCTCCTTTTTGGGGCGGCTGGTCATGCATCCGATGCACTGGCGGGCAGGGATCTTTTTCTGTGCCATCCGGTTTCCCTCCTTTGGCATGCTGTGCCGGGCTTATTCGGCGTCGGCAGCTTCTTCCTTCTTCTTCGGCTCTTCGTCCTCGCCGTAGTAGCCGCTCTCCGGGCGGATATCAATGTTGTAGCCGGTCAGGCGTGCGCACAGGCGGGCGTTCTGGCCCTTGTTGCCAATGGCCAGGCTCAGCTGCTGGTCGGGCACGGTCACGCGGCAGGAGCGGGTCTCGCCGGGCAGCAGCTCCACCTTGACCACCTTGGCGGGGCTCAGGGCTGCGGAGATGAACTCGGAGACGTCCTCGCTCCACTTGACGATGTCGATCTTCTCGCCGCCCAGCTTCTCGACCACAGCGGCCACGCGGCTGCCGTGCTCGCCGATGCAGGCAGAGACGGGGTTGACGTTGGGGTCCTTGCTCCACACGGCCATCTTGGTGCGGGCACCGGCCTCGCGGCTGATGGCCTTGACCTCCACGGTGCCGTCAAAGATCTCGGGCACTTCCAGCTCAAACAGGCGCTTGACAAGGCCGGGGTGGGTGCGGCTGATCATGACACGGGGGCCGCGCTCGGTGCTCACCACGTCCACCACATAGACCTGCAGGCTCTGGCCCTCGGTGTACACCTCGCCGGGCACCTGCTCGTTGCGGGGCAGGATGGCCTCGCCGCCCTTGCCCAGGTCCAGGGCCACGATGCCCTTCTCCGGGTCCACACGGGTGACGGTGGCCTGCACGATGTCGTGTGCGCGGGACTGGATCTCGCTCAGCTGCTGGCTGCGCTCGGCCTCGCGGATGCCCTGACGGATGACGTGCTTTGCGGTCTGGGCGGCAATGCGGCCAAAGTCCTTGGTCTTGAGCGGGGTGATGATGCGGTCGCCCACTTCGTAGGTCTTGCGGATCTTCTGGGCCTCGGTGATGCCGATCTCGGAGTGCTCGTCGTACCAGTCCTCGTCGGCCACGACGTCCTGGATCAGGGCCACATCAAAGCGGCCGGTATCGGGGTCGATATCCACCTTGACGTGGTCCTCCTCGACCTCGTAGTTCTTCTTGACGGCAATGATGATGGCGGCCTTGATCTTCTCGATCAGGTACTCTGCGGTGATGCCGCGCTCGTGCTCCAGCATGGAGAGAGCTTCAAAAAATTCATTGTTCGCTGCAGCCATTTTTCGGGTTCCTCCTAAATGTTTTTGTTCTCTCGTTTCTCAAAACAGGTCTTCGTCGTCGCACAGACGCACCGTGCTGGCGGCGGCAAGTTCAAATTTCACGGGGCCTGCCGGGGTGTCCACCGTAACGGTATTGCCCTCGCGGCCCAGCAGGATGCCGGAGAATTCCTTCGCGCCCTGCTCATTGGCCCGGTACAGCTTCACGCTGACCTTCTGGCCCTTCAGGGCTTCGTAGTGCTCCGGGCGGGTCAGCTTCCGGCCCAGGCCGGGGCTGCCGACTTCCAGATAATAGCTCTGTTCGATGGGGTCTGCTTCGTCCAGAATGGGGTCCAGCGCATGGGACACATCGGCACAGGTGTCGGTGTCCATGGCGGTGCCGTCCGTTTTGTCGATCAGCACACGGAGATACCAGTCCGGACCTTCCTTTTCAAATACGACATCCCACAGGCGCAGACCCATGCCCTCCACGGTAGGGCGGACAAGCGCTTCGACTCTCTGGGCGGTATTGCCGCCAGACTGCTTCGCCATAAAAAACCTCCAGACAAACAAGAAACGCGGACCTTGCGGCCCACGTTTCAGGTTAAGTTATATCGTACTACTAGAATATAGCATACTTCCGGCAATTATGCAAGGGGTTTTCCAAAAATAAGCCGTGATGCCGTTTTTGCCCCGGCCCGCCGGGCTGCTGCGTGGGCGCAGACAGCCATTCGGCCGTGGGCTGCGCCCCTTTTTACAGGACCCACACGCCGTCCTGGAACAGCTCCACGACCCGGCCGTCGCGGCACTTGCCGGTGATATGGCTGTCCTCTGCGCCGATCATGACGTCCTCATGGATGGCGGACTGGTTCATGCCGCGCACCAGCAGCTGCTCTTTGGTCAGGCTGGTGCCCTCTGCGGTGGTGCCGGGATAGCTGGCGCCGAACGCGATGTGGCAGGCGGCGTTCTCATCGAACAGGGTGCTGTAGAACAACGCACCGCTGCGGTTGATGGGGCTGGAGGCAGGCACCAGCGCCACCTCGCCGATGGAGCGGGAGCCCTCGTCCGTGTCCAGCAGCTGGCCCAGCAGCTCTTCGCCCTCTTCTGCGCCGTACTCGATCACCTTGCCGTCTTTGAAGGTCACATGGAAGCCCTTGATGAGCTGTCCGTTGAAGACATAGGGCTTGGTGCCGTAGACGACGCCGTTCACCCGGTCCTTGTGGGGCGCGGTAAAGACTTCCTCGGTGGGGATGTTGGGCAGGAAGAACGCGCCCTTTTCGCTCTTGCTTCCGGCGCTCTCCCAGATCGCCTGCTCGGCCAGGCCCACGGTCAGGTCGGTGCCGTTGCTGCTCTCGAAGTGGACGCTTTCCAGATCCAGCGCATTCATCTTGTCGCCCAGACTGGTCAGACGGTCCAGATGTGCCTGCCACTCGGCGACGGGGTCGCCGTTGGTCACGCGGCAGACATCAAAGATCAGCTGCCAGAGCTTTTCCACGGCGGCATCCGTATCCATCTCCGGGAACATCTTCTTTGCCCAGGGAATGCTGGGCATGGCCGCAATGGACCACTGGACCCTATCATTCATGGTGTACTCCCGCCAGGGTGCCATGAAGGCACGGGAAGCCGCATTCACCCGGCTGATCTTGGCGCTGTCCAGCCCGGCATAGACCTCGGGGTCATCGGCGATCAGGTGCAGCACACAGACGCCGCCCTCGCTCTCGGCATAGTCCAGATAGCGGCGCAGCTGGTAAGGCTTGAAGTCCCGGAGGGCCTCCTCGCTGCCCAGCTCCACCCGGCTGCGGGAAACGGCATTGTCGTTCCAGTCCACCTGCACGTCCCGGGCACCGGCCTCAAAACCGCTGCGGACGCACAGCCGCGCCAGCGGGGCTGCCTCCAGCGGGCAGCGGATGATCAGAGTCTGCCCCGGCTGGGGGTTCACGCCCACCCGGACAATAAAATCAGCATATTTCTTCAAAAGCTCGTCAAAGTTTTTCACAAAAGGTTCCTTTCTGCCGCAGAAAACGGCATGGTTGTTTTGCCCTAAGTATACCCTCTTTTTTCAATTCTGTCCATCGGATAAAGGAAAACAGACACTTTCATCGTTGAAAAACGGGGAAACGTCTGCTATACCAACCTTGAGAGTGCTGTCCACATACGGTAAGCGGTCTGACCTTTCCGGCCCAAGCGTCGGGGAGGCGAATATTTTTGTCGTGCCCCTGACGCTCTGATGCGAAAGGGGTGATGCTCTATGACGCTATTGGAAACTTTAGCCCTGCTGACGCTGCTTGCAACCGTCGGCTTTGGCGTGTTCGATATCGCATGGAAAATTTTTACACACAAAAAATGACCGCCCTCAGCGTCCAAACCTGAGCGGTCATTCTTTGTGAATAATTTGCCAGGAAGGTACTGACCGTTTGCCGGACAGCACTCTCTTTATCTATAAAATACCACAGCCCCGCCGAAATTGCAACGGCGGGGCTGTGATTTTTTACGGAAGAGAGTTTCTTTTAGAACTCGATCTTGCTCTCGATGTAGCTCTTCAGCTCGGAGATGGGCATACGGACCTGCTCCATGGTATCGCGGTCACGGACGGTGACGCAGCTGTCTGCCACGATGCCCTTGGCCTCGTCGCCCACGGTGTCGAAGTCCACGGTGATGCAGTACGGGGTGCCGATCTCGTCCTCACGGCGGTAACGCTTGCCGATGGAACCGGTATCGTCGTAATCCACCATGAAGTACTTGCTCAGCTCGTTGCGGATCTCCATGGCCTTGTCGCCCA
>CABQHF010000164.1 GCA_902463905.1 uncultured Faecalibacterium sp.
CCTGTCACTTGGCTGTGACCATGGAAGAATGGAAGATTGATTGACAAAGTTACATAACAGTTAACACAGCTTGCATTTGCCCTGCAATTTTTCAGAATGGAACGCCCCAAGGGCATCCGGTCTATATCCGGCAGATTTTTCATAAAGAATCTGCCGGGTATTTTTGTTTGTCATAAAGGAAGTCTTGCTTTTTATTGTAAAATTGGATACAATATAAAAAAGACATTTGCACGGAGGACTCTATGGAATATATCGGCATCCAGAAGAAAAACGGCGGTGTGGTGGAAGCCCTGCAGCAGGCCATTTTATCTGGGCAGATCCCGGCGGGCTCTGAAATGACCCAGAACGAACTGGCAGAGAGTCTCGGTGTCTCTCGGATGCCGGTGCGGGAGGCCTTGATGATCCTTGAATATCAGGGGCTTATCATCCGCCTGCCCAACAATCGGATAAAAGCGGCAGATTTGACCGAAGAGACACTGCGCCAAATTCTGGCATTGGGGGCTCAGTTGGAACGGCAGGCTATGCGTGCGCTGCCGCAGGATGCGATGTTGGCAGGCGGCGAGATGCTGCAGCACCGCACCCTGCAGACCGCCCTGCCCTATCCGCTGCATCGCAAGCTGCTGGAGAGCATTCAGGAGACCTACATTGCCTTTGCCGTGAGCGCACGTCCTACGCCGGTGAACGACCGGCTTGCCCGCCTGCTGATGCTGGATCGTCAGGGTTCCCCTGATGTGCTGGATGCATGGAACACCTATGAAGAAGAACTGCTGCATCTGATTTTAACGATAAGGAGTCAATATGCTGGGACTGAAACCCATTAAGCTGCTGCCTGCCCGCGAGCGGGTAGCTTCCGCTTTGCGGAAAGCCATTATCTCAAAAAGCATCCCGGAGGGCGCAGAACTCACGCTGGAAAACACCGCACAGGAACTGGGCGTGTCGGTCACGCCGGTGCGGGAGGCCTTTCAGATCCTTGCCCGCGACGGTCTGCTGGAAGTCAAGCAGAACAAGTGCGCCATTGTGCTGGGCGTGACGGAAAAAACGATCCGGGAGCACTACCAGTTACGCGCCGCCTTGGAAGGGACGGCGTGTATGCTCTGCTGCCAGAACAACGCCGACCTGTCCAAAATCAAAAACTGCGTGGACACTGCAGAAGAAGCCTTGTCCCACCGTCAGGCGGGGAACTATGCCGACTACAACCAGTCCTTCCATTTTGAGATCTGGGAAGCTTCCGGCAATGAAAAAATGCGCAATCTTCTCTCGGAGCTGTGGAACGGCCTGTCCATTGGTGTGGAAATGAGCGAGTTGGACTATGCCCTCAACTCCCAGAGCGAGCATAAAAAGATCTATGCAGCGCTGGAAGCACGGGATGCGATGGCCGCGCGGGCTGAAATGGAAAAGCACATCCTACGCAGCATGGACGATGCGCTGACCTATTATTTATAAGATCAGGGAGGACAAGACAGTGTATACCTGTGCGAACTGTACGGTTCTGGCCTGCGCCAACAACGAGCCGGAAAAGATGCCCAAAAACTGCCCCATGCGGAATGCTTCGGTGATGGAGGCCGCCCGCGCCGGCTACGATCTGCCCGAGAATCACGATTTCTACGTCAACTGTTCGGCCATTGAGGGGCTTGGCTACTGTCAATGGCCCCGCCTGAAGGAGACGGTGGAGTTCTGCAAGCGGATGGGCTACCACAAGCTGGGTCTTGCATTCTGCAAAGGTCTGCGGAAGGAAGCCCGCATCGTGGCCGACCTGCTCCGTGCGCAGGGGTTTGAGGTGGTGTCGGTCATCTGCAAGACCGGCGGCATCTCCAAAGAAGAAGTGGGCATCCCGGAAGAGGTCAAGATCCACCCCGGCGAATTTGAGGCCATGTGCAACCCCATCGCACAGGCAAAGCTTCTGAACGAACAGCACACCGATTTCAACATTGAGGTCGGACTTTGTGTGGGACACGACTCGATGTTTTATAAGTATTCGGACGCCATGGTCACAACGCTGGTGGCCAAGGATCGCGTTCTGGCGCATAATCCCTGCGGTGCCATTTACTGTGCCGAGGGGTATTTCAAAAAACGGCTGGAATAACAGAAGGAAAAAACGTGCGTTCTCCATCTGCTTTGGAGATCGCACGTTTTTTGCAGAAGGCGGCGGAGGGAGATTTTCTTGTATCCTACTGTTTGTCTGGCGTGCACAAAAATTGGTACATAATCCGTGCAATGCGACAAAACTCGAAAAAAGGGATTGACAAATCTCTGTTTCGGGTGTATTCTCGTGTCGTCAAGTGGATACATTATCAAAGATTAGATATAAAAATTTTAAAAAAGACGCTGCCGAGATTCCCGGAATTCTAAGGTTCCGGGCAGATCCTTCCAGAACAAAAAAGGGCTGTGAGGGCACAGCACGGCGGCAAAGACTCTGCACAACGAGGTGCAGCTGGGGCGTTCCGAAAGTCAGGGCTGTTTTGCTCCGATAAAATGGATACATTATATTTCATTAAAGGAGGATCCCCAGTATGTCAGCAGCAACCATCACCCTACTCTTTCTTCTCTTCGCGGTCGTCATGTTCGTGTTTGAGAAGATCCCCCTCGGCGTAACGTCCATGATCGTCTGTATCGGTCTGGTCGTCACCGGCGTTCTGGACATCAAGACTGCTTTTGCGGGCTTCATCGACAGCAACGTCATCCTGTTCGTCGCCATGTTCATCGTCGGCGGTGCCCTGTTTGAAACAGGCATGGCCAACAAGATCGGCGGCATCGTTACCCACTTTGCCAAATCCGAGCGCAGCCTCATCGTGGCCATCATGGTCATCGTTGGCCTGATGAGCGGTGTGCTCTCCAACACCGGCACCGCCGCCGTCCTGATCCCCGTGGTCATCGGCATTGCGGCAAAGTCCGGCTATGCCCGCTCCAAGCTGCTGATGCCGCTGGTATTTGCAGCGGCCATGGGCGGCAACCTTTCCCTCATCGGCGCACCGGGCAACCTCATCGCCCAGAGCGCTCTGGGTGAGATCGGGATGTCCTTCGGCTTCTTCGAGTACGCTATCGTGGGCCTGCCCATCCTCGCCGCCGGCATCCTCTTCTATGCCACCCTTGGCATGAAGCTGCTGCCCAACCACCCCGTCTCCGATGATGACTCCTTCGGCGGCGAGCAGGACTTCAGCAATGTTCCCAAGTGGAAACAGGTGCTCTCCCTTGTCATCCTCGTGCTCACCCTGTTGGGCATGATCTTTGAAAAGCAGATCGGCATCAAACTCTGCATCACCGGCTGTATCGGTGCGCTGGCTCTGATCCTCACCGGTGTCATCTCCGAGAAAGACGCCCTGAAGTCCATCGACCTCAAGACCATCTTCCTCTTCGGTGGTACGCTGTCTCTGGCCTCTGCACTGGATAAGACCGGGGCAGGCGCAGAGATTGCAAACATCGTCATTGGTGCTCTGGGCGAGAATCCCTCTCCCTACGTCCTGACTCTGGTGGTTTTCCTGCTCTGCTGCGTCATGACCAACTTCATGTCCAACACCGCAACCACCGCTCTGATGGTTCCCATCTGCCTGAGCATCGCACAGGGCATGGGTGCCGACCCCCGCGCAGTCCTGATGGCTTGTGTCATCGGCGGCTCCTGCGCTTACGCAACGCCCATCGGTATGCCCGCCAACACCATGGTGGTTTCCGCCGGCGGGTACACCTTCAAGGATTATGCCAAGGCTGGCCTGCCCCTCATCCTCATCGCAACGGTTGTCAGCATGGTGATTCTTCCCATCGCATTTCCGTTCTTCCCGCAGTAAAGCGGACAGGAACGTTGAATATGAGTGAACCAACGCGCAAAATGTACCAAATCTAAGGAGGCATTGGAATGAACAAACAGGAACAGGTGCAGCAGATGACGACCTATATGGCCAACTTTGTGAGCCATATCGCCAAGGTGCTGCCGGACGACATCATTGCCAAGCTCGATGAGCTGGGCGCACAGGAGGATGCTCCTCTGTCCAAGGTCATCTACGAGACCATGAAGCGGAACCAGAAGCTGGCCAAGGAGCTGAACCGCCCCAGCTGTCAGGACACTGGTGTGCTGCAGTTCTGGGTAAAGTGCGGCGTGGACTTCCCCCTCATCGGTGAGGTGGAGGGTCTGCTGAAGGAGGCTGTGGTCAAGTCCACCTTCGAAGCGCCCCTGCGCCACAACAGTGTTGAGACCTTCGATGAGTTCAACACCGGCCGCAATGTCGGCAAGGGCACTCCCACCGTGTGGTGGGATATCATCCCGAACAGCGACAAGTGCGAGATCTACGCCTACATGGCAGGCGGCGGCTGCACCCTGCCGGGCAAGGCTATGGTGCTGATGCCCGGTGCAGGCTACGAAGGCGTGACCAAGTTCGTCATGGATGTCATGACCAGCTACGGCATCAACGCCTGCCCTCCGCTGCTGGTGGGCGTGGGCGTTGCCACCTCTGTTGAGACCGCTGCTCTGCTGTCCAAGAAGGCTCTGATGCGTCCTCTGGGCAGCCACAACGAGAACG
>CABQHF010000165.1 GCA_902463905.1 uncultured Faecalibacterium sp.
ATGGGATCCGGCAGCGTGAAAAAACTGATGCTGCAGCTGATGATCCCTGCCGTTGTGGCACAGGTGGTGAACCTGCTGTACAACATCGTGGACCGCATTTACATCGGGCACATCGCGGGCATCGGCGCGGCAGCGCTGACCGGCGTGGGCCTGTTCACCCCCATTCTGATGCTGCTGAACGCATTCGCCATGCTGGTGGGTGCAGGCGGTGCGCCCCGTGCCGCCATTGCGATGGGGCAGGAGGATCGGCAGCAGGCCGAAAAGATCATCTCCAACAGCTTTACCGTGCTGATGTTCTTTGCCGTCGTGCTGACCATCGGCTTCTACGCGGGGGCACCTGCGCTGCTGCGGATGTTCGGTGCCAGCGACACCACCCTGCCCTATGCGCTGAGTTACAGCCGCATCTACATCCTCGGCTCGGTGTTCGTGCTGCTGGTGCTGGGCATGAACCCCTTCATCACCACCCAGGGCTTTGCCAAAACCAGTATGCTCACCACCGTGATCGGTGCGGTCATCAACATCATCCTGGACCCCATCCTCATCTTCGGGGCCGGGCTGGGCGTGCGGGGCGCCGCCATTGCCACGGTGCTCAGCCAGGCCGTGGGTGCGGCGTGGATCCTGCGGTTCCTCACCGGCAAAAAGACCCTCCTGCACCTGCGCAAGGACTATCTGCGCCCGGAAAAGCAGATCATCCTGCCGGTGATGGCGCTGGGCATCTCCACCTTTGTGATGCTCTCCACCGAAAGCCTGCTGTCCATCAGTTTCAGTTCCAGTCTGGCCCGCTACGGCGGTGACGTGGCCGTGGGTGCCATGACCGTCATCACCAGCGCGTCCCAGCTGTGCACACTGCCCATCCAGGGCGTGTGCCAGGGCGGCCAGCCGGTGATGAGCTTCAACTTCGGGGCCGGCAAAAAGCCCCGCGTAAAGGAGGCTTTCCGGTTCCAGCTGACCCTGTGCGGCGCATACACCTGCCTGTTCTGGCTGGCCATGATGCTGGCACCCGGGGCCGTGGCAGGCATCTTCACCTCCGATTCCGCACTCATTTCCTACACCACCTGGGCCATGCGCATTTACATGGCCGGCATTTTTGCCATGGGCTTCCAGATCGCCTGCCAGCAGAGCTTTATGGCACTGGGGCAGGCGAAGGTCAGCCTGCTGCTGGCCTGCCTGCGCAAGATCATCCTGCTGATCCCGCTCATCTTCATTCTGCCCCACGTCGTGTCCGACCCGGTGTTCGGCGTGTTTCTGGCGGAGCCGGTCAGCGACATTCTGGCGGCCACCATCACCACCTTCACCTTCTTTACCCGGTTCGACCGCATTTTGGACAAGGGTGCAGCAAGGGTGTGACCGCTGCCTCCAGAGCCTGCAAACGTGCTGCGTGCGTTTGCAGGCTCTTTTGTTTTGCCGGGAGATGCTCCCTCCTCCGCTTCCCTGCATCCCGCAGGGCGGTACCCTCGCCTGCCCTGTCCGAAGCCCTTCCGAAACCTTTTGAAACTGCTGCAAACCTGCTCTTTTTTTCTTGCGCAGTTTTCACAAACTTTCCGTCTTTTTCGGTTTTTTCGCCGCCCGGTCTTGACGCGGTATCGTTCTCGTATTATAACGGTATCGCTCAAAGTAAACGGTGTGTTTTTGCAACGTTGAAAATGCACTGCTTTACCGGGATCCCCGGGAATATCGGAACTACTTCCGGGAACTTTCAATTTTTTTAAAGGGAGATTTCAAGCATGCGAATCAATACCAATCGAAAGCTGGCCTTGCGGGTGCTTTCTACGGCTGCGCTGATGGCAATGGTCTCTCCCATCGCCACGGCAGCCTTTGCGGACACTTACGATCTGACCAAGGGCAGCGTGACCGTGAACGCCAAGAGCAATGGCACTTATGTCACCCAAACGGATGCGGACGGCAACTATGTGAAGAACAGCAATAATGTCGAGCTGAACAACTATAAGGACGAAACGCCGGTCACCCTGACCACCAAGGGCGAGGAGACGGACAACACGGCGTCCATCTACACCGATAAGGGCGTTTCCACAACGGTCACGCTGGACAAGGTGAACATCGACGCCAGCAACACCGACAAGGCCGCCATCTATACGCAGGGCAAGGTGACGCTGGAGCTGGACGGCGACAATACCCTTACCGGCGGCGAGGGTCATGCGGCGCTGGAGAAATACAGCGCGTCCTCAGGCAACGTCTCCGATAACAACTACACCTTAACCATTCAGGACGAAAATGCTGCGGACGGCAAGACCGGCAGCCTGACCGCCACCGGCGGTGCGGGCGGCGCGGGCATCGGTTCCGGGCAAAGCCATGGCGGCCGCACAAACAACATTACGATCACCGGCGGTGATGTAACCGCCACCGGCGGCGCAAGCGGCGCAGGCATCGGCGGCGGCAAGGCCGACTCTGCGAACTTGACCTACGCAGGTCACGGCGCTGGCGGCAATTGCTTTGACATCACGATCAGCGGTCAAAATACCAAAGTGACTGCCAACGGCGGCGCAGGCGGCGCAGGCATCGGCGGCGGCGAAGGTGACGATGGTTCCCACTCTGGACAGGGCAGTGCCATCACCATCAACGGCGGTGCCCATGTGGAAGCCACCGGCGGTAAGGGCGGCGCGGGCATCGGCGGCGGCAGTTCCAATGTCAGCACCGATGACAGCGGTCTTGGCGCCCGGATCACGATCACTGGGGATGGCACTTATGTCAAAGCCACCGGTGGAACAGACGGCGCAGGCATTGGCGGCGGCAAAAAAGGACAGGGGCAGCAAGTGACCATTGATGATGCTGTGACGGTGATCGCCAGCGGCACCGGCGGCGGTGCGGGCATTGGCGGCGGCAGTGACCACCGTGGCTGTGTACTCTCCATTCAGAACGGCAAGGTCACCGCTACCGGCGGCGCAGACGGCGGCTCCGGCATTGGCGGCGGCAGCGGCAAGGTCGCTTCTATTAAAACGGGTGGACGCGGCGTGACCATCTCCGGCGGCACCGTGAATGCCACCGGCGGCGAGGGTGCTGCGGGCATCGGCTCCGGCGCAAACGGCGACTACGTCAAGGGCTCTTATGTTACCATCACAGACGGCACGGTGACTGCCAACGGCGGCAAGGGCGCTGCGGGCATCGGCGATGGCGCAAACAATGTTGCTGCTGCAGACTCGGTCATCTCCATCACCGGCGGCACCGTGACTGCCAATGGCGGTGAGGGCGAAGCCGCAGGCATCGGCAATGGCGAAAATGATGCCCAAACCGCTGCCGTGAGCATCAGCGCCACCAATGCCGCCCTTGACGTGACGGCGGTGACGCAGGGCAGCGGAGAAGCCATCACCGGCGGCGATGACCTGACCATGGCAAAGCTGGACAACCTGTTCAGCGGTGTGGTGCGCTTCTTCCGCAGTACGAACCACTACAACACCGTGCACAATGGCAAGTATGTGGGCATGGACGACAACAACGCCGATGAGCACAAGGAAACGGACGCCCATATCTGGAGCAGCACCGAGATCATCCGGCAGGCATCCCCGACTGAGCAGGGCATCCTGCGCCACCACTGCGCGGTGGACGGCTGCAAGGGCTACTACGACGAGTTCTTTGACTACGTTGCCCCTGCAGAGCCTGTGACCCCCGCGCCCACCGACCCGGACACCCCGGATGTGCCCGGCACTTCGGACAGCACCCCGGGCACTCCCGCACAGAGCACCCCCACACAGAGCACTCCCGCACAGGACACCCCCGCACAGGGCACCCCGGCAGACGCCACCGTGACCCCGGACGCCACCACCGCACAGACCACCGCAACGGCCTCCGGTGAACAGCAAATCACCGCCAATGCCGCCCTGCCCAAGACCGGTGCCAACTGGCTGGCAGTGGTGGGCAGTGCCATCAGCGGCATCTTCCTGCTGGCAGCGGGCTTTGTGCTGAACCGCAAGAGCCGCCGCATGAACTGAGTCATTTTCCCCTGCCGCGCGATTCCGCAAGCAGCGCGGCAGTTTGATGTCCTTTCATAACAGAACCCCCTCGGGCCCGATGACCCGAGGGGGTTCTGCTTTTTTCAAGTTTTTACTTCCCTGCCAGCAGCACCGCCAGCACGGCTTTCTGCACATGCAGGCGGTTCTCGGCTTCGTCAAAGATCTCGTCGGCGTGCTGCTCAAACACGGCGGTGGAGATCTCCTCGCCCCGGTGGGCGGGCAGGCAGTGCAGCACCATGGCGTCGGGCTTGGCGGCTTCCAGCAGCTTGCCGGTGAGCTGGAAGCCCACAAAATCCCGCAGGCGCTGCTCGCTCTCGGCGGTGCCGGGGGCGGCAGTGTTCCACACGGCAGTGGCCACCACATCCGCGTCCCGCACGCCCTCGACGGGGTCGGAGGTGAAGTGGAAAGCGCTGCCGTACTTGTGGGCAAGCATCAGTACGTCGGCGGCGGGGCGGTAAACCTCCGGGCAGACGCAGGTGACCTGCATCCCGGCCAGCAGGCCGCCCACGATGAGGCTGTTGGCCATGCTGC
>CABQHF010000166.1 GCA_902463905.1 uncultured Faecalibacterium sp.
TGAAGGCTCCCGTGGACGGCGCAAAACTCCGATACCTTGTCATAGACCGTAAGCCACTAACAAGATTTGGAGGATGCGATTATGAAGTACGATGAAAGAGCCTGCAAGTTTAACATGGATACCGGGTGTGTGGAGTTGGCTCTCCAAGATGGGAGAAAAATTTCCATTGACTGCACCAGGGTTGAGGATGCACTGGATGTGACCATGGCGCAGAGGTCAGAGTTAGACTACCTCATCTACAATGACCCGCTAGGCTATGCCGATTTGATTTTGAATGGCGATTCAGTGGAATATTTGAGGAATGTGACCGGAAGCCATGGGTTAGAGGATTAAAGGAAATGCCGTTCCAGTTGCTTTTGGAACGGCATTTCTTATTTTTTGCTATCCGGCATCTTTTGTCCCCGCAGCTCCTGCCGGATGGCACGGAACTGCTCCGGCACATCCGCATCGGTCATTGCACCGGGTGCATCCACTGTCCCGGCAGCTTTGGCGGTCTCATAGAACCAGCACTTGTACTCCACAGTCTCCAGCGTGTGCTGCAACTGCTGGATCTGCTGGGTAAGCACCTCGCGCTGATGCCGGAACATCTCCAGCCGGGTGTCGATGGTGTCATCTCCCTGCATGGCAAGCTCGATATACTGCCGGATGTCCTTGATGGGCATTCCGGCTTTTTTCATGCAGCGGATGACCTGCAGCCATTCGAAGTCGCTTTCTCGGAACATCCGGATGCCGCCGGAGGAGCGTTCCACAAAGGGCAGCAAGCCCTCTTTGTCATAGTAGCGTAGCGTGGAGGCGGGTACGCCCAGCTTTTGTGCCATTTCGCCCACGGTATAGATCATCTGAAAACCTCCGTTTTTTTCAAAAAAGCTCTTGACTTAAAGTGCGCTTTAAGTTGTATGATAGAGCCAAACTTCAACTACATCATAATGCGGATACGCTCCGCTGTCAAGAATGTATAAATGGAGGGAAATCAGATGATCTTACAGGAAACCTACAAACTGGAAAATGGCTTACCAATCCCCAAACTGGGGCTTGGTACATGGTGCATTGACAACGACAAAGCGGCGCAGGCAGTCCGCACCGCTGTTACACTGGGGTATCGTCTCATTGATACCGCACAGGCCTACAAAAATGAGCAGGGCGTTGGCGAGGGCATCCGCAGCTGTGGCGTTCCCCGTGAGGAGCTGTTCGTCGCAAGCAAGGTAGCCGCAGAACTGAAAACCTATGAGGCAGCCGCCGCCTCTATTGAGGAAACGCTGGAAAAAATGGGGCTGGACTATCTGGACCAGATGATCATCCATGCACCCCAGCCGTGGAACGAATTCCGGGACACCAAACGCTACTTTGCAGAGAACAAAGCCGTCTGGCGTGCTCTGGAGGATGCACAGGCGGCGGGCAAAGTGCGGGTCATCGGAGTATCGAATTTTCTGCAGGATGACCTGGAGAACCTGCTGTCCGATTGCCGGGTAAAGCCCATGGTGAACCAGATTCTGCTCCACATCAGCAACACCGATCAGGACCTGCTGAACTTCTGCAAGGAGCAGCACATTCAGGTGGAGGCCTATTCGCCCATTGCCCACGGCGAGGCGCTCAAGAACCCTGTGATTGCACAGATGGCAAAGAAATACGGCGTATCTGCGGCACAGTTGTGCGTCCGCTATGTTCTTCAGCTTGGCACAGTGGCATTGCCCAAAACGGCAGACCCACAGCACATGGCAGAGAATGCCGCCGTGGATTTTGTCCTCACGCCGGAAGACATGGCTGCGCTTATGCAGATGAAGCACATTGCCAACTACGGAGAATTCAGCTTTTTTCCGGTGTTCAGCGGGAAAAAGCAGGTCTAAACATTTGCACAGAAAGGCAGGAGTACAACAATGGCAGTAAAACAGACGGCAGGGCGGGACGCTCTGGGCGAATTTGCGCCGAAGTTTGCAGAACTCAACGATGATGTGTTGTTCGGGCAGGTGTGGAGCCGGGAGGACAAGCTTTCCCTCCGGGATCGCAGCCTTGTGACGGTGGTAGCACTGATGGCACAGGGGCTGACGGACTCCTCGTTCCGGTATCACCTGACGGCAGCGAAAAACAACGGTATTACCCGGGCTGAGATCGCAGAGATTCTGACCCATGCGGCATTTTATGCAGGCTGGCCCAAGGTGTGGGCGGCTTTCCGCATGGCAAAGGAAGTCTGGGCAGAGGACGCTGCGGAGGATGCCAAGGCACGGCACCAGAGCGAGATGGTGTTCCCCATCGGCGCACCCAACGACGGCTATGCAGCATATTTCAGCGGAAAAAGCTATCTGGCACCCTTGTCCACCGCACAGGTAGGCATTTACAACGTCACCTTTGAGCCGGGCTGCCGGAACAACTGGCACATCCACCATGCCGCAAAGGGCGGCGGGCAGATCCTTGTCTGCGTGGCAGGCCGGGGCTACTATCAGGAATGGGGCAAGGCACCGCAGGAGCTGCATCCGGGCGATGTGGTGAACATTCCCCCGGAGGTCAAGCATTGGCACGGCGCCGCACCCGATTGCTGGTTCTCTCATCTGGCAGTGGAAGTGCCCGGCGAGGGTGCCTCCAACAAGTGGTGCGAGCCGGTGGCGGAGGAAAACTACGCACGGCTTTCCTGATAATGAGCATAGCCTGAAAAGGCTCATGCTGACATTACAGAGCGTTCCGCAAAAAAGAGCGCTCTGTTTTTTATTTTTCCTCTTGACTTGGAGCAAACTCCAAGTGTTATACTGGGCGCAGAAAAGGAGGTTCTGACCATGACCATTAAGGAAGTATCGGAAAAATACAATGTTTCGCAGGATACGCTCCGCTATTATGAGCGGATGAAGATGATCCCCAAAGTCCATCGCACCTCCGGCGGCATCCGGGATTACCGGGCAGAGGATATGCGCTGGGTGGAACTGGCCCTGTGTATGCGCAGCGCCGGTCTGCCCATCGAGGTAATGATCGAATATCTCCGGTTGTTTCAGGAGGGGGATGCCACCATTCCGGCACGGCTGGAGCTGCTCAACGAGCAGATGGAGGCGCTCCGGGCACAGAAAGCTCAGTTGGAGGACACCATGAACCGCCTCGCCTACAAGATCGAACGCTACGAGGATGCCCTTCGTACTGGGAAACTGGTCTGGGGCACCGAAGAGGAACACTGAAAGAAAGGATCGTACCATGGCAAAATTGATTGCTTTTTATTCCCGCGCAGACGAAAACTATTTTGACGGTGCATACCGCTTTATCCCGGTGGGCAACACCGAACGGGCGGCAAGGATGCTGGCGAAGCTTACCGGAGCAGACCTGTTCAAGATCGAGCAGAAAACGCCCTATGCCGCCGGGTATCAGCAGTGCATTGCGGAAGCAAAGCGTGACCTGCAAGCCAACGCCCGCCCGGAGCTGGTGGGCCTGCCGGAAGATCTGGACGGCTACGACGAGATCTATCTGGGCTACCCCAACTACTGGGGCACTATGCCCATGGCGGTGTACACCTTTCTGGAGCACTACGATTTTACCGGCAAGGTGATCCATCCCTTCTGCACCCACGAGGGCAGCGGGCTTTCCCATACCGAAAAGGATATTGCCGCCGCTGCCAAAGGGGCCACAGTAAAACCGGGGCTTGCCCTCCACGGCAGCGAGGTGGACAACGCCAAGGAAATGCTGAAGGAGTGGGTCTGAGATGGAATACGAAAAAGGATATGTTTACAAATTGATGGACAAGGGCGGCCCCACCGACACCCGGGAGGAATACTTCAAGGAGGCCGGGGCAGAGATGATGCGCGCCCGCACCCTGTGTGCCAAGGCAAACGCAGCTCTGCCGGATGACCCTGCTTCTGTGAAGTATCTGGAAGAATTGTTCGGGCGCAAACTGGATGATGTCCGCATTCTGACCCCTTTCATCTGCGATTTTGGCAACCGGGTCAGGTTTGGCAAAGGAGTGTTCCTCAACCACTCAGCGATCCTGTCTGCCTCCGGCGGCATTGAGTTTGAGGACGGTGTGATGGTCGCTCCCGGTGTCCGCATCGCCACCATCAACCACGACCTGAACAACCGCCATACCATCTACACCTACGGTAAGGTGACCATCAAGAAGAACGCATGGCTGGGCATGAATGTCACCGTTTGTCCCGGCGTGACCATTGGCCGGTATGCCGTAGTGGGTGCCGGTGCAGTGGTGACAAAGGATGTGCCGGACTACGCTGTTGTGGCAGGGGTCCCGGCAAAGGTCATTCGGATGCAGGACCCCAGCCAGCAACGGGAATGATCCGATTTTCTGGTGCTAAAAGGCAACACAGCCAAGGAGAAAAACTGGTAAGAGCGGCTTGATGCCCTACCTACGACGTAATAAAAAGTGACAGGAGCCGGTTTACTGCGGCTCCTGTCGCTTTTTATCCCCTTAGTGTGGTCAGAAACTTCTCGGCGGCTTTGGTCAATACGGCATTCTTTTTCCAGACCAGAGCATAGCGGGTCTCCAGCGGCGGGTCGAGGGGCAGAA
>CABQHF010000167.1 GCA_902463905.1 uncultured Faecalibacterium sp.
GTCCAGCATCTCCTGCGGGAACAGCGGCTCCTTGTAGCCAAAGGCCTCCCGGATGAAGATCAGGGTCACCACGGTCTGGCGGCCGGGGTCCAGCCGGAGGGTGTACAGGGTGTCCAGCGGCTGCTGGGTGGGCTGGTGCAGTGTCAGATGCAGCAAAAAGCCGCCGTCCCGCTCCCGGCGGCAGTCGTAGACGAACACGTCGGAGTCGTTGTGTTCGTCCAGCCGGTCGAAGCACTCGTCCAGTGCAAGGTCGGTGCGGAACTCGGACAGCCCGGCCGGGCCGTACTGACTGCGGCGGCCGTTTTCCCGCCGGGAGAGCAGAAACACGATCACGCCCAGCACGGCGGCCAGCAGGACGATGGAAACAACAGCGTTCATGGAAAACCTCCGGAATAGTTTTCCTTATTGTAACACAACCTGCGCGGTTTTGTGCTATAATATTTTTAATTCTTTGAAAAATTCAGCAGGCCCGCTGCACGCTGCACCGGGCGGGAGGAACGCAATGAAGCTCAAATTCACACGCAAGACCTGGTACTTCTTTCTGCTGGCCGCAGCGGCGGTTTCCATGCTGGGCGGCTTTGCCGTGCTGGGCGGCATGGACTTTTCAGCGCTGGAACTGGTGGCGTTCTGCCTGACCGGCATCGCGGCGCTGTTTCTGGCAGCACAAAAGGGTGCCCCGGCGGCCGAAAAGCGCAATTACACGCTGGTGTTCGTGCTGCTGATGCTCAGCAAGCTGGCAGCCGGCGGCTGGGCGGGCGACCTGTGCTCGGCACTGGTGTGGCCTGCCCTGCTGGGCATCGAGTACAGCCGCGGCAAGCCCATTCAGCGGCAGCTGCAGCTGGTGTGCGCGGCGGAGGTGCTGCGCACGGTGTTCTGGCTGCTCACCCGCTATGCGGGCATGGCCGGCCTTGCCTTCTGGACGAACCTGATGTTCGTGCTGCTGGCCTGCGCCCGCGGCTGGGCAGCGCTGACCCTGTACAAAGGGCAGGAGGAAGAACTGTGACCCGGCAAAGCCGGAAAAAGACAGGACGTAAAAACCGCCGCATGGGGCGGCGCACCTTTCTGCTGGGAACCGGGGCAGCAGCCTGCGTGGCCGCAGGGCTGTACCTGCGCCGGGGCAGTGCGCCGACCGCAGCGGACAGCACCACAGCAACAACTGCAGACCCGAACCCGGCCCTGCCGACCGGGGAATGGCGGGCCGTGTGGGTGAGCTATCTGGAGTGGGCTGCCATGGATTTTTCCTCGGAGGAGGCCTTCCGCACCGGGGCGGCCCGGCTGCTGGACAACTGTGCCGGGCTGGGGCTGAACACGGTGCTGGCCCAGGTGCGGCCCTTCGGGGATGCGCTGTACCGCAGTGCGCTGTTCCCGTGGAGCCATCTGTGCACCGGGGTGCAGGGGCAGGATCCGGGCTTTGACCCGCTGGATGTGCTGCTGCAGGAGGCTCATGCCCGGGGCATCTCGGTGGAAGCGTGGGTCAACCCCTACCGCCTGCGCTCCTCGGCGGCCATGCCGCCGAACCTTGCGGACGGCAATCTGGCCAACACCCACCCGGAGTGGGTGTGCACGGTGGACGGGGGCCTTTACCTGAACCCCGCCGAGCCTGCTGCCGCCGACTATGTGGTGCAGGGTGTGGCAGAGCTGATGCAGAACTACGCGGTGGACGGCATCCACTTTGATGATTATTTCTACCCCACCACCGACGAGAGCATCGACGCGGCGCAGTTTGCGGCGTCCGGTGCAGAAAACCTTGCCGCGTGGCGGCGGGAAAATGTGACGGCGCTGGTGCGGGCCGTGCACGACACGGTAAAGGCGGCGGACCCCACCCTGCGGTTCGGCATCAGCCCCCAGGGCAACCCGGACAACGATGAAAACCAGCAGTACAGCGATGTGACCGGCTGGCTGGCGTCCGGCGGCGGGGAGGCCGTGATCGACTACCTCTGCCCGCAGGTGTACTGGGGGCAGGGCTTTGCCCTGCACAACGGCAGCACCCGCTTTGCCTTTGAGAACATCGTGCCCGCATGGCTCGCCTATCCCCGCGCGGCGGACGTGGCCCTGTATTTCGGGCTGGGAGCCTACCGTGTCGGCACGGGCGACGGCGGCAGCAATGAGAACAGCCTTTCAGTGTGGAGCACCGGCCACGCGCTGGCCGACCAGGTGGCCTATCTGCGGGAGCAGGGAGCCGGCGGCTGGGCACTGTACCGGTACGGCTCTCTGTTCGGGCCGGAGCAGACTTCCCTCGCTGCGGCCGAGTGCGCGGCGCTGACCGCTGCCGACGGCAAAGAAACTGCATAAAATCGGGCGGCAGCGCGCGCAAAAGCCGGGCGGCTCTCTTGTGCGGTGCTGCAAAATGCGGTATACTATACAGATGGACCCGGCCCTGCCGGAACCCGAAAAAACAGGAACATCAAACCCTTTGACAGGTTGAGGAAACGTTTATGAAAACGAAAAAACGCTTTTTGGCCGTTGTGCTGGCCGCCGCTCTGCTGGTGGCCGGTCTGACCGGCTGCAAGGACGCACTGCGCGGTGTGGCGCAGAAGATCTCCGGCAGCTCCGGCGAGGTGCAGGAAGAGGACACCACCCGCTGGGCGGACGCTACCGCAGACCCGCTGATCATTCAGGGCATTGCGGACGCTTCGGCAAAGTTTGACACTGCCATGGTGGACGGCACCCTGTACGCCGTGTTCAACGGCATCTGGAGCCGCCAGACCAATTACTTTGCGGCCCCCACCGGTACGCTGACCGTCATGGCCTGCGGCACCGCCGAGGGCACCCAGAAGTTCAAGGTGGCGCTGTGGAAAAAGGTAGACGGCGGCGTGGAGTATGTGCCGGACAGCACCTACTACATCAAGACCGACGGCACCGACTACACCTGCACCATCTCCGGGCTGGACCCGGCGGCCATCTACCGCATGACCATCTCCTATGATTCCAGCCGTTACTACCTCTACGGTCTGCTCAAGGTGGAGGGCGTCGGCTGATGAATACACAACGCAAGAATTCGCTTTTGCTGCTGCTGTGCGCGTTTATCTGGGGTACGGCCTTCGTGGCCCAGAGCGCCGGTTCCGGCATGGGAGCCTGCAGCTTTCTGGCCGGACGCAGCTGGCTGGCGGTGCTGGTGCTGCTGCCCACGGTCAAGGTGTTTGACCTGGTGCGCCAGCGCAGCACCGGCACCACTGGGGCACCGAAAACGCCGGAGGAGCGCCGCTGTCTGCGCCGGGCCAGCCTGGTGTGCGGCACGCTGCTGTTTGTGGCGTCGGCTGCCCAGCAGTTCGGCCTGACATTGAACCCCTCCACGGCCAAAGCAGGCTTCCTCACGGCGATGTATGTGGTGCTGGTGCCCATCTTCGGGCTGGCACTGGGCCGCCGCGGCAGCCCCCAGCTGTGGCTCAGCGTGGCCATCGCGGTGTGCGGGCTGTATCTGCTGTGCATGCAGAACGGCTTTGGCGGCGTGGAACGCAGCGACATGGTGCTGCTGCTGTGTGCTGTGCTGTTCAGTTTCCAGATCATGGCGGTGAACCATTATGGTCCGCAGGTGGATGGCGTGCGCCTGAGCCTGCGGCAGTTCTTTGTGGTGGCGGTGGAAAGCTCGGTGGCAGCGCTGCTGCTGGAGCACCCGGCCCCGGCGGAATTTGCCGTGAACGCGGTGCCTCTGCTGTACTGCGGCGTGATGTCCAGCGGCGTGGCCTACACGCTGCAGATTTTGGGCCAGCGGGATATGAACCCTGCCGTGGGCAGCCTGATCATGTGCCTGGAAAGCGTGTTCAGCGCACTGGGCGGCTGGGTGCTGCTGCATCAGAGCCTTTCCCCGCGCGAAGGCGTGGGCTGTGTGCTGATCTTTGCCGCCGTGGTGCTGGCCCAGCTGCCGGCCCCGCAGCGGGCAGAGCGTGCGTCCTGACGTGGCCGCACAAAAACCGGAAGTCCAGCTGCGCAGCGCGGGCGGCATCCAGTACGAGCTGTACCGCAAAAAGATCAAACAGCTGCATCTGCGGGTACGGGACAACGGCACCGTGATGGTCAGCATCCCGCTGCGCACCAGCCTGGAACAGGCGGACGCCTTTGTGTGCAAGAACGCACAGTGGATCCACGACACCCGGCAGAAAGTGATGGCAAAAGCGGCCCGCGACAATGCCGACCTGCCGGATAAGGAGACCGCACGGACCTACTTTACCGCCATGAGCGATCAGGTCTACCCGGCCTTTGCCGGGGTGCTGGGCGGCCAGAAACCTACCCTCAAGGTGCGCAGCATGACCACCCGCTGGGGCGTGTGCTGCCCCGGCAAAAAGCAGATCACCTTTGCGCTGCAGCTGTACAACATGCCGCCTGCGGCGCAGATCTATGTGGTGGTGCACGAATACTGCCACTTTTTGCAGGCCAACCACAGCCCGGCGTTCTGGGCCGAGGTGGCAAAGCTGCTGCCGGACTGGAAAGCCCGGCGGG
>CABQHF010000168.1 GCA_902463905.1 uncultured Faecalibacterium sp.
GCCTGTGTGGGCTACCTGCCGGAGCAGCCGCCGCTGTACCCGGAAATGACCGTGCGGGAGTACCTCGACTTTGCCGCAGAGCTGAAGGGGGTCAAAAAGGCCCAGCGCAGCGCACAGGTGCAGCAGGCGGCCCGACGCACCGGGCTGGAAGAGGTACTGCCCCGGCTCATCCGCAGCCTGTCCAAGGGCTACCGCCAGCGTGTGGGCATCGCACAGGCACTTCTGGGCAGCCCGCAGCTGATCATTCTGGACGAACCCACCGTCGGCCTCGACCCGGCACAGGTCATCGAGATCCGCAAGCTGATCCGGGAACTGGGCAAGACCCACACGGTCATCCTGTCCAGCCACATCCTCAGCGAGGTGCAGGCGGTGTGCAGCCGGGTGCTGATCCTTGCCAAGGGCAAACTGGTGGCCGAGGGCACGCCGGAGCAGCTGAGCGAGAAGCTCAGCCCCGGCACCCGCCTGCGGGCCACCGTGCTGGGCAGCAGCGAAACGGTGTTGGAGACCGTCCGGGTGCTGCCCGGCATTGCGGGTGTGGAGCTGGTCAGTAAGGCGGATGGCGAGGTGACCTTTACCGCAGAGAGTGAGGATACTGTGGACCGCCGTGCCGAGGTGTCCCGCGCCCTTTCTGAGGCAGGATGCACCGTGCTGGCACTGGCAGCGGAGAACCGCAGCCTGGAGGAAGTGTTCCTGGCTCTGACCGAGGACACTGCCGAAGCGCCGGAGACCGAGCAGAAAGGAGAATGACCGATGCTTGCAATTTTCAAACGGGAAGTCCGCAGCTGTTTCCACGGCATGATCGGCTATGTGCTCACAGCCTTTCTGCTGGTGGCCTCGGCCATCTACTTTGTGGCGCTGGAGCTGGGCTACGGTCTGCCGGATTTCGGCTACTATACCCTGTACAACACCATTTTTATGATGCTGTTCTATTTCCCGGTGCTGACCATGCGCTCCTTTGCAGAGGAACGTCACGCCCGCACCGACCAGCTCCTGCTCACCAGCCCGGTGCCGGTGGCAGGCATCGTGCTGGGCAAGTTCTTTGCCCTGTGTGTGGTGTTCGCCCTGCCCTGCGCAGTGGATGCCGTCATGATCCTGACGCTGCGGGTGTTGGGTGCCTCGGCTGCCAGCACGCTGTCCAACTTTGCAGCGCTGCTGTGCTGCTATCTGCTGGGGTGCGCTGCCATCGCCATCGGGATGTTTTTGTCCAGCCTGACCGAAAACCAGATCGTTGCGGCAGTGTCCGGTGTGGCGGCTTTGCTGCTGGCTTACCTGATGCCCAGCCTGCGCAGTATGTTCACCGCCGGCAGCGCCGTGGCACTGGCGCTGTTCACCGCACTGGCCGCCGTGCTCAGCGTGGTGGCCGGTCTGCGCAGCCGCAGCTTCACGCTGGGGTGTTTGACCTTTGCCGGGTGCTGTGCGGCGCTCACGGTGTTGTTCCTGCTGCGCAGCAGCTGGCTGACCGAGGGCTTCAGCGCCGTGCTGAGCGCACTGTGCCTGTTTGCTCCCTTTGAGGAATTCGTCAACAGCAACTTTTCCATCCCCACGCTGGTGTATTACATCACCGTGGCGGCACTGTTCCTGTTCTTTACCGCACAGGAACTGGAAAAACGCCGCTGGAACTGAGGGGAGGGCACAGCAATGAAAAACAGAAACAAACAGTCCGCCAACGGCAAGGTGTTCCGCAGCGGGGTGTATTCCACCGCGATCCTGGCGGCAGCCATCCTGCTGGCGGTGCTGGTCAATCTGGTGGTGCGGGCCATCCCGTCCAAGTACACCGAGTTCGATCTTTCCGAGGGCAAGATGTACACCCTGGGCGACAGCTCGGTGCAGCTTGCGCAGAGCCTGCAGCAGGATGTGACGATTTATTATCTGTGTGAGACCGGCAGTGAGGATGCCATCATCACGAAACTGCTGGATCACTATGCAGCCGAGAGCAGCCATATCCGCTGGGAACAGAAGGATCCGGCCCTTTACCCCACCTTTGCCGCGCAGTACGGGGCCGAGAACGCTTCCGCTGGCAGTCTGATCGTGACCAGCGGGGATGACAGCGTGGTGCTGGACGCCGCTGATCTGTACGAGTACGATTACTCCGACTACTACACCACCGGTTCCGCCAATGTGACCTTCGGCGGTGAAAAGCAGATCACCGCAGCCATCTACAAGCTCACCGGCGGGGAGACCAAGGTGGCCTGTTACACCACGAATCACGGTGAGCAGGCACCCACCAGCTCCCTCACCGAGGCACTGAGCGCCCAGAACATCACCCTGCAGCCGCTGGATCTGCTCACCAGCGAGATCCCGGAGGATTGCAGCCTGCTGATCATCAATGCGCCCACATCGGATTTTGCAACGGGAGACGGCCTGGTGGACGAGGTGTCCATGCTGCAGAACTACCTGAACGAGGGCGGCAGGGTGCTGCTGACCACCAACGCCTATGACGAGACACCCAACCTTGATGCTCTGATGGCAGAGTTCGGCCTGGCGCGGGAGCCCGGCATCGTGGTGGAAGGTGACTCCGGCCATGCGCTGTACGGCTACCCGTACTCGCTGTTCCCGGACTACGGCACCACCGAGGAGAGCACCGCCCTGAACGGCGTGAACAAGAGCACCCATGTGATGCTCTCGGTGGCGCAGGGCATCACCGTCACCGAGACGGAGGATGTGACCGCCGAAGCGCTGCTCAACACCTCCGATGAGGCCTATAGCAAGCAGAATGTCAACAGCGCCGCGACCACCGAAAAAGAGAGCGGCGACACCGACGGCCCCTTTGCACTGGCTGTCTGGGCGCGCAATGACAACACCGGGGCGGAAGTGATCTGGATCGGCTGCCCGAATGTGGACAACGAGCAGATCTACCAGTCCGTTCCCGGCAACCGCACCCTGCTGCAGGGCTGTGCCGCCTCGCTGGCGGGGGATGACAGCGGCCTGCTGATCGACACCAAGGCGCTGGAAGCCGAGCCTATCACGGTGGCGGCTTCGCAGGCCACGGCCCTGGGCCTTGTGTTCGTGTTCATCCTGCCGGCAGCGCTGCTGGTGACAGGTACCGTGGTGGTGCTGCTGCGCCGCCGCAGATAAAGGAGGCTGCCATGAACGCAAAACGGCGCACCCTTGCGGTGCTTGTGACGGTGATCGCGGTGCTGGGGCTGGCGCTCTGGGCACTGGAGCGCAGCAATGCCGCAGAGGAAGCCGCTTCCAGTGCGGCGGCCGATGGTACCATCCCGCTGTGCTCTTTCTCTACCGCTGACCTGAGCCGCATCACCTACACCTACAACGGGCAGACCCTCACGCTGGACGATGCGGACGGCAGCTGGACGCTGGCGGAGGACCCGGATTATCATCTGGACGAAAGCGCCTGCAACACCATGGTCACAGCCCTTTCCTCCCTCAACGCAAAGCGGCAGCTGGATGCCCAGGCAGGGGAGGACTACGGCTTTGATGACCCGGAACTGACTGTGACGGTCACCGCGGCAGGGCAGACCACTACCCTGACCTTCGGCAGCAGCAACGCAGTCACCGGCGACCGGTATGTGCAGAAGGACGGAGACGACGCCCTGTACACGGTGGACGCCAGCCGTGCGGACTGCTTTGCCTACGACAAGGCCGGGCTGTTCGGCAGTTTCAGCCCGGCGGGGTTCACGGCTTCGGACGTGGAGCAGCTGACCTGTACGCTGGCCGGGGGAGAGACTGTCTCCCTGACGGCAGGCTCCGAGCCGACAGAGGGCGGAGACGAAGCGGATTCGGCCTCTTACGAGACGGTGTGGCGCTTTGCGGAGGATGACAGCACGGACTTGGATCAGGACAAGGTGCAGAGCATGCTCTCGGCCCTGAGCAGCTATGTGTCCGGTCAGATCACCCCCACCGACGGGGCAGACCCTGCCGCCTGCGGTTTTGATGCACCGCTGGCCACCGTGCAGGTGACCACTGCTGACGGGACAAAGACCCTTACCTATGCCAGCGGCACCGACGGCTACTACCTGATGGTGGAGGGCGACGGCTCGGTCTACCCGGTGGACGGCAGCATCGTGCAGGCCGTTGCCCTGACGGCCCAGCAGCTGAAAGCCGCCTGAACACCTGAAAAAATACCCATCCTGTGCCCGGCGAAAAAACCGCTGCGGCGCAGGATTTTTTTATGGGCCATGTAAAGTTTCGGCAAACCTCGACAGAGTGATTGACATTTGCCCCTGGATTGTTTATGATAAACCTTGACAGGGCAGAATAACTGCACAATATTACGGTCGTCATGGATGTTGTGCGGGGATGGGTCACCCTGGTACGAGCGAGAGATGGGGCTTGTCCCTGTCTTTTTTCGTATCTGAGTTTAAGGAGGATAATATAAAAAATGGATAACTCGGTGATCGTTTCACTGCGGGATATCGTGGTGGAATTTGATGGTCAGCGCA
>CABQHF010000169.1 GCA_902463905.1 uncultured Faecalibacterium sp.
TCAAGCGGGAACTTGGCGGCAAGTGGGCCACCATTATGGTGGTGAACCAGTGCGTCGTGGCCTGGGTCTGCGCCTTTGTGGTGCGGCTGGCGGCTGTGGCGCTGTTCTGAAAAATAAGATAAAAGAACCTGTTGTGAACTCCCCCAGTCATCGCTGTGCGATGACTGGGGGAGTTTTTCTGTTCCGGAAAAACTTGACAACCGTGCAGTGTTGCACTATAATACTTCAAAAATGAATGATTCAAAAATGAAGAAACGGAGGACGCGCCATGCAGAATGCAATCGACAGCATGGAGTTTGCCAATAAACTGGGTCTTGCCTATGGCAGGGTGTGCAAGCCGCTGTGCCAGAAGCTGGGCCTGCCGCAGACAGCCTTTGATATCCTGATGTTCCTGGCCAACAACCCGGCCTATAAGACCGCCAGCGATATCGTGGAGGTGCGGCATATCAAGGCGAACCTCGTCTCGGTGAACGTGGATCGGCTCGTGCAGGAAGGCCTGCTGGAGCGGTGCGCGGTGCCGACGGACCGCCGCAAGACCGGGCTGGTCTGCACCGAAAAAGCAAAACCTTTCATCGCCCAGGGGCAGGCGCTGCAGCAGGAGTTCTTCCGCCGGATGCTGGAGGGCATCGGCGAAGCACAGCTGCAGGCCTTTAACGACACCATCGGGCAGATGGGCGAAAATCTGGATGAAATGTTAAAGGAGAACGCATGATAGGAGTGTGTTGTTTACAGTTCTGGTCACCTTTTTTGCCGGCATGGGTGCCGGTCTTGGCACCGGCTTTGCCGGTATGAGCGCGGCGGCATGATGATGCTGCTCATCCTCACCAGCGTGCTGGGCATCGTCATCATGGGCTTCAAGATTCTGGCATAAAGAGAAAATTTCGGAGAACGAAAAAACCGCCTGTGCGTCGGCACAGGCGGTTTTGGTTTTTACGGATTTACTTTTCCTCGATGGTGGAGCGCTCGATCACCCAGTCGGCAGCGCGGCGGATGCCTTCGGTGCGCTTCAGAGCGGGGATGTTGGTCTTTTCGCGGATCTCCTCCGGGGTCTTTTTGGTGCGCTCAGCACGCTCGGCGATCATCTTGTCGATCTCCTCGTCGGTGGGCACCAGATCCTCCTGCTGTGCGATCTGCAGCAGAGCCATGCGGGCGCGGGTGTTCTTCTCGGCACCGGCGTGCAACTTGGCGGTGAAGCTCTCGCGGGTCTCGTGGATCTGGCTCAGGTAGGTATTCAGGGTCATGCGCTGCATCTGCAGCTGCTGCTGCACATTCTGCATCTCCTGCTGGTAGGTGCTCTCCACCAGAACGCCGGGCAGCTCGCCCTCGGTAGCGTCGGCCAGCTTTGCCAGCACCTGATCCTTTGCGTGGTTCAGCGCACCGCCGTGACGGCCGTCATACAGCTGCTTGCGCACCTTCTCGCGGAACTCTTCCATGGTGTCCACGCCGCCCACTTTCTTTGCAAAGTCGCTGTTCATGGAAGGCAGCTGGCGCACGCACACGTCGTGCAGCTTGATCTTGAACACCACAGCCTTGCCGGCCAGGTCCTTTGCGTGGTAGCGCTCCGGGAAGGTGACGTTGATCTCGAACTCGTCGCCTGCCTTGTGGCCCAGGATGCCGTCCTCAAAGCCGGGGATCATGCGGCCGCTGCCCAGCTGCACGGACTGGTTCTGTGCTGTGCCGCCCTTGAAGGCCACGCCGTCCAGCAGGCCCTCGAAGTCCATGTGCACCACGTTGCCCTTCACGGCCGGGCCCTTGTGGGGCACCAGCTCGGCGGCAGCGTTGCGGCGGCGCTCCAGCACCGCGTCGATCTCCTTCTCGGTGACGGCGGGGGTGACGCACTCCACCACAAAACCGGTGGTCTGGGTCAGGTTCAGCTCCGGCTGCAGAGCCACGGTGGCGGTGGCCACAAAGCCTTCGTCCTTCTTCACGCTCACCAGATCGTAGCTCGGCTCGTCCACCGGGTGGAAGTTGTGTTCGGCCAGTGCGGCTTCGTACAGTGCGGGCACGTCCTGATCCATCAGGTCGTTGATGGCGTCGTACCAGAAGGTGTGCTCACCGCGGTCGGCTTCGATCTGAGCACGGTCGGCCTCACCCTTGGCAAAGCCCTTGATCGTGTAGGTGGCACGGGTGCGCTCGTATACCGCATTGGAAGCGGTTTCCAGTTCTTCGGCGGTGGCGCTGAAGGTCATTTTGCAGACGCTCTTTTCAGGAGTTTCCACGCTTACCAGTTTCATAGGATTTACCCTCCGTATTGCCCGCTGCAGGGGAATACCGGGCGTCTCACCATACCTGTGGTATGTCCAGCCCGGCCCCTGTATCCCTGCAAGGGCGCATTTTCAAACATATAGTAAAGTTATTATAGCACAAGAAACCGAAAAGCGGTATAATAAATATCATAAAATATGCCATTCCGGCGTTTTTGTTCCGCTACACCCGGCGGAACAGGGAAAGGATGAACACGCCATGCGACTTTTTGACGTTCTTGGCCCGGTGATGATCGGGCCGTCCTCCAGCCATACAGCCGGTGCCGCACGGATCGGCTACACAGCCCAGAAGCTGCTGGGCGAGGTGCCGGCAAAGGCAGATATCGGCCTGTACGGCAGCTTTGCCACCACCGGCAAGGGTCACGGCACCGACCGTGCCCTGGTGGCCGGCCTGCTGGGTCTGCGCCCGGATGATCCCCGCCTGCCGGACAGCTTTGCGCTGGCAGAAGAACAGGGCATGGCTTTCACGATCCACCCGGTGGAACTGCGCAGTGCCCACCCCAACACGGCGGTGCTCGAACTCACCGGCCGCAGCGGCCGGGTGCTGTCCATCAAGGCGGCCTCGGTGGGCGGCGGCCGCATCCGGGTCACTGAGATCGACGGCGTGCCTGCCGACTTTGGCGGCGACAGCAACACCCTCATCATCCATAATGAGGATACCCCCGGCTGCATCGCCGAGGTGACCATGTCGCTGGCGCTGCGGCGCATCAATATCGCGTCCATGCAGGTGTTCCGGGCGGCGGTGGGCCGCTATGCAGTCATGGTGCTGGAGTGCGACTCCCATATCCCCCGCACACTGGAACAGCAGCTGGCCGTGATGCCGGGCCTGCTCAAGGTCACCTGCCTGAATGTGGACGAGCCGGAAGAAATGGAGGAATGAGCCGTGTCATTTTTGTCCTGTGAAGAGATGCTGGCTGCGGCCCGCAGCCAGAAGATCACCCTGGCGGAAGCCATCCTGCGCAGCGATCTGGAAGAGAGCCGCCTGACCGAGGAAAAGAGCCGGGAGGCCATGCACCATCTGTGGCATGTAATGCAGGCCACCAGCCGGGACTACGACCCGGCCCAGCGCAGCCGCAGCGGGCTTTCCGGCGGCGACGCCGCCAAGGTGGAACAGGCTCATAAAGAAGGGAAGCTGCTGGGCGGCGATTACCTCTCCGCCGTGACCGCCGAGGCCCTCAAGACCGCCGAGTGCAACGCCTGCATGAAGCGGATCGTGGCGGCTCCCACGGCGGGCAGCTGCGGTGTGCTCCCGGCGGTGCTGCTGCCGCTGGCCCGCGCCGGAGAAGCGGACGAAGAGGCCATCTGCGAGGCTTTGTATGTGGCGGCAGGTTTCGGGCAGGTCATCGCCGCCCGCGCCACCCTGGCTGGTGCCGAGGGCGGCTGTCAGGCGGAGGTGGGCGCTGCCAGCGCCATGGCTGCCGCCGCCCTGTGCAGCCTGAAGGGCGGCACGCCGGAGCAGTGCGCCGCTGCCGCCGCCATGGCCCTGGGCAACCTGCTGGGTCTGGTGTGTGACCCGGTGGCGGGTCTGGTGGAGGTGCCCTGCGTCAAGCGCAACGTGGTGGGTGCCGTGAACGCAGTCTCCTGCGCCAATATGGCGCTGGCCGGGGTGGACTACGCCATCCCCTGCGACGAGGTGATCGACGCCATGGGCCGTGTGGGCAGCCTGCTCTCCCCGGACCTGCGCGAGACCGGCCAGGGCGGCCTTGCCGCCACCCCTACCGGCGTAAAGATCGCCAACCGCCTGGCACAGGAGGGCTGATGTGCTTCGCTGCCATGACTTCAGAGAAGAAAAAGCCCGAAAAGACGCTCTTTTCAAAAAAAGATCAAAAAAATTCAAAAAAGCTGTTGACAAACCCGCCCCTGCGTGATAAAATACATCATGTTCCGAACGGAACTTATGCGTTGGTAGCTCAGCTGGATAGAGTGACTGACTACGAATCAGTAGGCCGGGGGTTCGAGTCCCTTCCATCGCACCAGAAAATGCCGTGAAATCGAAAGATTTCATGGCTTTTTTGTTTTGTAAGCCATGAGTGCACGGTTTCTGCACGGTTTTTGCACGGTCGGTGTTATCCATGTCCGATTATG
>CABQHF010000170.1 GCA_902463905.1 uncultured Faecalibacterium sp.
GGCTGGTCATATAGCCGCCGGACATCTTGCCGGGGCGGCTCTCCACGTCGAACAGTTCGTTGTCCTGCATGAAGTCGATGAACTCCGCCGTTTCCGGGCTGAGTTCATGGTACATGGTGCGGGCGGCGTCCATGCGGGCCTGATAGCCGGGGATGGGCTTGGGGTTGCCATCCTTGAAGATGATGGGCAGATCGGTGAAGGTGGGGTGTGCGATGCCGGTGCGCGTGGCGCGCAGGGCCATCACCTTCTGCAGCAGGGGCACCACATCGTTTGCCACCTGATCGCGGAAGGCCTTGATCTCCTTGGCACCGTAGCCGATGCGGTTCATCCGCACATAGGAAAGCTCGCTGTAATCCTTGTAGCCTAGCACATGAGCCTGCTGATTCAGGTTTTTGACGATCTTGCCGTACAGCTCGTCCAGCTCGGCGCGGTGGGCGTCGAAGTAACCGGCTTCGGCCTCGTAAGCAGCCCGGCGCACAGCGGGGTCCAGATCCTCTTTGTAGGGGCCAAGCTGGGGGATGGTGAGCTGTTTGCCGTCCAGTTCCACCAGCGCACCGCCGTAGATCTGCTGATACTGGCTGACCAGTGCGTTGAATTCTTTCTGCAGCTCCACGGTGCGGTCGTCCATGCCCAGCACGGCATTCTTCATGCCGGCCACGCAGGTGGTGCCGAAGTGCTCGGTCAGGGCGTCCACATGAGGGTTCGACAGGAAAGCCCGGCTGATCTCCACCTGTGCGTTGGCCACGGCGGGACCGTTGGCATCAAAGAAGTCCTGCTCGGCTTTCCAATAGGCGTCGCGGGTGTCGCAGGTGTAGTGGATGTTGGCCAGCTGGGAGGCGGTGGTGTAGTCGGCAAAGGCGCGGCTCTGCTCGTAGTACACCTGCACCAGCGTGTCGTCGTCCGGGGCGGCAGCGGCCTTGGCGGCCAGTTCCTTGCAGGTGGCCAGCAGCGCGTCGATGTCCGGGCGGGTGTAAGTCATTTCGCTGAATTTCATGGGAGTGATATCCTTTCCGGGAGCGGTGGCTCCCTTGTGCATCTTTGTGCCCATCTTACCACGTTCTGCTCCAAAAGAAAAGGGGCATCCGGGCGGAGGAAGGCATACTCCTATGCAGCATAGACAAAAATCAGAGCGCTGCATTGGCAAAGCTGTCGGTTTCTGCGGTTGCGGCGGCGGGGGAAAAAGGCTATAATAAAAACATCAACAGAGTAAGATCCTGTGCGTTAAGTGCCGCATCAACGGGGAGTTGTGCTGTGGACGAAGGTGTACCCGCGGTACAGGATCTGCATCCCGCTGCTGCATGGACTTGGGTGCAGGCGAGACGGTCTGCGTCCCGCCCGGAAGTGAAATTTGTTGGATTCACGCCCTCCTTTGTGCGGTTTGTCGCGCGGGGAGGGCGTTTTTGTGTCTGCCCGCCCCGCTGGTTCCTTTCAGAATGTGAAAGGGGAGGACAATTGATATGAACAATACATCCCGAACTTCCGTCCGCACGCTGGTCATGCTGGCGCTGCTGGTGGCCATGAGCATCGTGTTCAGCCGGGTGCTGACCATCTCCACCGGCTTTGTGCGGTTCAACCTGGGCAGCCTGCCGGTGCTGCTGGCGGCGCTGCTGTTCGGCCCCGGCGCGGGCTTTGCGGTGGGCGCGGTGGCCGACATCATCGGCGGCGTGCTGGCCGGCTATGCCATCAACCCGCTCATCACGCTGGGTGCCGGTGCCATTGGTCTGGTGGCAGGCTATGCCTGGCAGAAGCTGTCGGGCTACCGCACTGGCCTGCGGCTCGGCACCAGTGTGCTGCTGGGGCATTTTGTAGGCTCTATGGTCATCAACTCTCTGGCTTTGCGGATCTTTTACGGCTACGCCTGGGGCGTGCTGCTGGCCCGCATCCCCAACGCGCTGGTGCTGAGCGCAGTGAACGCGGTGCTGCTGCGGGTGCTGCTGGAAAACCGCAGCCTCATGAAGCTGGCAAAAAAGTAAGAGACCGCCGCTGTAAATCGTGATCTTGAATCGAGGCAGTATCTATGAACTACGAACAGGCAATGGAATACATCCACGCGGTGCAGTGGGCCGGGCACAAACCCGGCCTGAGCCGCACCCGCACCCTGCTGGCCGCTCTGGGAGACCCGCACAAGCGGCTCCGGTTCGTCCATGTGGCGGGCACCAACGGCAAGGGCAGTACGGCGGCTATGCTGGCTTCCTGCCTGCAGGCGGCCGGTTACCGGGTGGGCCTGTTCACCTCGCCCTTCATCAACCGCTTCAATGAGCGCATCCAGGTGGATGGGCAGCAGATCCCGGACGAGGAACTGGTGCGGCTGGTGGAGCAGGTACAGCCTGCCGCCGATGCCATGGCCGATGTGCCCACCGAGTTCGAGATCATCACCGCGCTGGGAATGTTGTACTTTGCCCGGCGGCAGTGCGATATCGTGGTGCTGGAAGTGGGCTTGGGCGGCACGCTGGATTCCACCAATGTCATCGAGAAGCCGGAGTGCGCCGTGATCACCGCCCTGGGTATGGATCACGTCAAGGAGCTTGGCCCCACTCTGGCCGATATTGCCGCCGCCAAGGCGGGCATCATCAAGCCGGGCTGTCCGGTGGTGAGCTACGGCGGGGTCCCGGAGGCCGATGCGGTCATCCGGCGGGTGGCTGCAGAGCAGAACGCGCCCCTGACCGAAGTGGATTTCCACAAATTGCAGATCGACGGTGGAGATCTGGACGCAGTCACCTTTGATTTTGACGGGCTGGACGGGGTGCACCTGCCCCTCATCGGCAGCTACCAGCCCCGCAACGCGGCGGTGGCTATCACGGCGCTGCGGGTGCTGCGGGCCGGGGGCTGGAACATCCCGGAAAGTGCCATCCGCACCGGATTGGAGACCGTGCAGTGGCCGGGCCGCTTTGAACTGCTACGGCATGACCCGGCCTTCCTGCTGGACGGCAGCCACAATGCCCACGGCATGCGTGCCACGGTGCAGAGCCTGAAGGATCGCTTCCCCGGCGAGAAATTCGTGTTCCTGGTCAGCATCATGGCCGATAAGGACGTGGACGAGATGCTGCAGCTGCTGGCCCCGCTGGCAGAACGGTTCGTGACCGTGGCAGCCAACACGCCCCGTGCAATGTCTGCGGAAACACTGGCCCAGCATATCCGGGCCTATGGCTGCCCGGCGGAAGCGGCGGACAGCATTGAAGCCGGTGTGACCCGCGCGGTGGAGCTGGGCGGACAGGGCCCTGTCTGTGCGCTGGGCACCCTGTATTTTTCCGGTGATGTCCGGCAGGCGTTTGTACGCCTCACCCGGAAGTGAAGTGGAAAGCGATACCAAGCAGAAAGGCCGGTGGGCTTTTCTGCTTGGTTATTTTTGAGCAAAAGAAAAAGCGGTGACCCGTGCAGGTTGGGTCATCGCTTTTCTTGCCCCTTGCGGGGCAGGCAGGGTAAATGATAAGAAGGTAAATGAAGAAAATAGCAAAATCATAAACAAAGGCTGGATGAAAGAAGATGTAAGCTTTTGTATCCAACGTGTTACCTTTGTTGGATACAACATACCACGTTTGCCGAAAAAATACAAGAGGAATTTTAAAATTTTTAATCAAAACACACGAAAAATCGCATTTTTGTAGAAACGCACAAATTTAACGGAAACTTCCCGGCAAACTGACGAACAAGCCCAAAAAGTGTTGTGGACTGCTTAGCCGTGCACCCGAAGGGGATTCTTTACATCCTGAGCCGGGTGTGTTAAGATGGTTGTGTATGCAAAAACGAGGGGCCTGCACACAGCGCAGGAAAGGCGCGGGCAATGCGGCCCGTGCAGGAGGGGAGTTCAATGATGCAGCAAACGGCACGCAGCGGGGAAAAAGCGCCACTGTTCGGCGGACGGAAACCGCTGTTTACCCAATCACAATTGTTGAAGCTCACCTGGCCGCTGCTGGTGGAGCAGTTCCTGGCCGTGACGGTGGGCATGGCCGATACCATGATGGTGTCCCGCTGCGGCGAGGCTGCAATCTCCGGCGTCAGCCTGGTGGACATGATCAACAACCTGATCATCGTGCTGTTTTCGGCACTGGCCACCGGCGGTGCCGTGGTGGTGAGCCAGTTCCTGGGCGCAAGGGAGCAGAAGAGCGCCAACAAGAGCGCCGGGCAGCTGATTTTGCTCAGCGGCATCTTGGGCTTGGGCGTGGGGCTGCTGTGCTTTGTGCTGGCGCGGCCCATGATCCGGCTGTTCTACGGCTCCATTGACGCCGATGTGCTGGATGCCGGCACGCTGTACCTCAAGATCATTGCGGTCAGCTACCCGTTCCTGGCGCTGTACAACGCGGGCGCGGCACTGTTCCGCAG
>CABQHF010000171.1 GCA_902463905.1 uncultured Faecalibacterium sp.
AGTGCGGGCACTGGCTCAGGGTGTACCAGCTGTTGCTGCCCTTTTTCAGCCAGACGTCATCCGGGGCAAGGTCTGCCCCGCACTCCGGGCAGGCCATGGTGTAGATCTTGGGGTCGGTACGCCAGGCGTACTGCTCCACATAACCGTGGAACACCTCGAACGACCGGTAGTCGCCGGGGGCGGGGCACAGGCTGGCCTGCAGGCTCTCGTCCTCGGTGGGGTAGGCGGCAAGGCCTGCCCGCAGATCCAGCAGGCGGCACACGTCGGCAGTGTACAGCGTGTCGGACAAAGCATCGTGGAACTGCCGCTCCATGGGAATGCCCATCCGGGTCACGACGCTTTCCAGCGTCATGCCCTCGCCCTCCTTGCGAGGGTGTTCCCGCAGGAACACCTGCTGCAGGTCGTACCACACAGTGGGGCGGCTCTCGTCGATGTTGCACAGGAACAGGTTCTGCTTGAGCACCGGCACGTCATCCATGCCCCACTCGGCAAACTCGGCATCCGGGCCGCACCACTGCATGAAGCGGCGCAGGCCCTGCACGATGGGTTCGCCCTTGTCCAGGTCGGCCTGGGTCAGGCCGGTGACCTTGGCGATGTGGTGCTGCAGCTTGCGGAAGATGCGGGGACGCAGATGGATGGAAAAGGTGTCCAGCACGTTGGCGTCCTCGTCGATCTTCACAGCGCCGATCTCCACGATCTCGCCCCGGAAGGTCTGCTGCACCCCGTGATAGTTGAAGGTGTAGGGCTGGTAGCCGATGTTCCATTCCAGATCAAATAAAACCAGATTGCGCGGCATTGTTTTTATTCCTCTCGTAAAATAAACTTCTCCACGGCCTCGGCCACACCGTCGTGGTTGTTGTCGGCGGCGGTCACATAGGCGGCGGCCTCCTTCACCGGCGGCTCGGCGTTCTGCATGGCCACGCCCACGCCTGCAAAGGCGATCATGGAGCGGTCGTTCAGGCCGTCGCCGCAGGCCATCAGGCTGTCACGGGTCAGGCCCATGCGCTCCAGCAGGGTGGCCAGGCTGTCGTCCTTGGCCACGCCCATGGGCACGGCCTCAATGAAGAACGGGCTGGAAGGGTACAGGTCGGCCCGGCCTGCAAACTGCTTTTTGCCTGCGGCACATACGGTGTCGCGGCGGGCGGGATCCAGCGCGATGAGCATCTTGCAGATGGGGTAGTTCACATAGGAAGCAAGGTCGTCCACATGGATCATGGGGAGCTTGGTGGTGAAGCACTCCTTGTTGGCCCATTCGTCCTTGTCCCGCTCGCAGACGACGCCCTCGTTGTTGTAGGTCAGGATGGCCACATCCTGTGCGGCGGCAAAGGCGCACAGTTCCGGTACCAGAGCGGGGTTCAGCGTTTTTTCCACCAGTGCTTCGCCGGTGCAGCAGTCGATGATCTTGCCGCCGTTATAAGAAAGGATGCAGCCGCCCTTTTTGTCAAGCCCCAGTTCCTTTGCCAGCGGCATGATGCCGGCAGTGGGCCGGCCGGAGGCCAGCACTACCGTCACGCCCCGGTCGATGGCCGCATCCAGTACGGCGCGGGTGCGGGGCGTGATCTCCTTCTGGTCGTTGGTCAGGGTCCCGTCCAGATCCAGGGCCAGCACTTTGATCTCAGCCATATCGTTATCCTCTTTCTGCTTTAAGGTTGTTTTGCGCTTATCTCCCTTATTGTACAATGAAAGGCCCTCTTCTTTCAACCCTTGCGCAAAGGTTTGTGGAAAATGCAGGCCCTCCGGTGGTGCCTGCGCCCGGATTTTACCGGATTTTGCGGTTCTTTTACCGACCGGGCTGCCCGGCCCCGAAGGTTTTACCCAAGATTTGCACGGGGCTGGTTTCGGCAGAGGCGCGGCAGGCGCTACAATAAAGCCGTTCCCGGATCATAAAACAACAACGGCCTGGGGTCAGGCCGGACAAAGAGAGAGGATATTTGCAATGAAGAACGAAAAGATCTCCCGCCGCAGCTTCCTGAAAGCCAGCGCTGTGGCTTCTGCACTGGGCATGATGGCTGCGGCTCCCGCCGCCCACGCCGCCGGTACGGCCGACGAGGCTGCCGCACAGGCCGAGGAAGAGAACTGCCTGCTGAAAAAGCCCAAGTATGTGTTCCTGTTCATCGGCGACGGCATGGGTACGGCCCAGATCCAGTCCGCCCGCTTCTACAAGGGCACCGTGGACAACAACGGCGCAGTGACCGAGGCCGACCTGAGCTTTACCAGCTTCCCCAATGTGGGCAGCGTGACCACCTACGACAGCACCTCCTTCTGCCCGGACTCCGCTTCCACCGCCACCTCCATCGCCACCGGCCACAAGACCGAGAGCGGCGTCATCAATATGTGCCCCTGGACCCGCGATGTGCCCTATGAGACCATCGCCGAGAAGCTGCACACCCAGAAAAATTACAAGGTGGGCGTGGTGTCCAGCGTGAACATCGACCATGCCACCCCGGCGGCCTTCTATGCCCACCAGAAAACCCGCAAAAACTACTACGAGATCGGCGTGGAGCTGGCAAACTCCGGCTTTGAATACTTTGCCGGCGGCGAGTTCCAGAAGGTGAAGGGCGACGGCACCGGCCCCGACAACCACGAAGTGGCTGCACAGGCCGGTTACAATGTGGTCACCACCCAGGCCGACGCCGCTGCCCTGACCGCCGGTGCCGGAAAGACCCTGATCATTGCCGAGAATCTGGCCGACGGCAAGGCCATGAACTACGCACTGGATGCACAGCCGGGCGAGTGGCAGCTGACCGACTATGTGAAGAAGGGCATCGAGCTGCTGGAGAACCGCAAGGGCTTCTTTCTGATGACCGAGTCCGGCAAGATCGACTGGGCCTGCCACGCCAATGATGCCGCTGCTTCCATCCACGACGTGCTGGAAATGAGCAACGCCGTGCAGGCTGCCGTGGACTTCTACAACGCCCACCCCAATGAGACGCTGATCCTGGTCACTGCCGACCACGAGACCGGCGGCCTGGCCATCGGCTACAAGACCACTAACTACGACACCTTCCTCACCAACCTGACCCACCAGAAGATGTCCTACGCCAAGTTCGACACCGACTATGTGCAGGGTTACATCGCCAACAAGACCCCCTTCGAGACGGCCATGCAGGATGTGAAGGCCGCCTTTGGCCTGACCCTGCCCACCGACCCGGATGCCGCAAATGCCGGCAAACTGCTGCTGACCGACTACGAGGTGCAGAACCTGCGCACCGCCTATGACCGCACCCTGGAAGTGGGCTCCGCCAGCCAGAAGGACATGACCCAGCAGGATTACGAGCTGTACGGCACCTACATCCCCTTCAGCATGGCCATCTGCCACACCATCAACCACAAGTCCGGCATGGATCACACCACCTATGCCCACACCGGTGCCATGGTCAACCTGTACGCCATGGGCGTCGGCGCCGAGAAGTTCATCGGCGTGTACGACAACACCGAGATCTATCACAAGCTGGCCGAGCTGACCGGTGTGCAGTGATCTGATGCTCTGACGTTCTCTTCTCCTACCTGAAAAAGCCCCGCTCTGTGTCGCGCAGAGCGGGGCTTTTGGTGCGTATGGGAAAGATCAGGAGACCACGGCGTTGGTCTTGAGCCAATCCATCACAGCCGTCTGCAGGGCGGTCTGGTGGACGAAGTTGTCGCCGTAGGAACTGCCGGAGTAGGAAGCGGCAGCAGCATCCAGCTGATCCTGGGTGGGCTCGATGCCCTGGCTCTCGGCGATGGCCTGATACAGCAGATCCTGCTTGGCCAGATGGGTGATCACAGAGTCCGAAGCGCCCAGCATGGCGTTGGCATCGGTGTAGCCCTGTGCCTGGGCAAGGGTGTCCAGATCGGTGCTGTAGTAGTTGGCCAGCTGATAATAATAGTTCAGGAACATGCAGGCGTAGTAGCCGGGCACCTCACTGGGCAGATCCTGGAAGGTGGAGTTGTCCAGCAGGTTGTCCATGATGGCGTCTTCCAGGTTCTGGTCGTACAGTGCATCGGAGAAGTAGTTGCGCAGGGCCTCCACATTGTGCACATCGTCGCTGGTGCCGAAGGTGCTGTCCACCCATTCGTCGGTCAGCTCCGGTGTGACGGACTCGGAGATGGAGTTGATGGTCACGCTGAACACGGCCTCCTTACCGCTGAGCTCGACGGTGTTGCCGTCGGAGTCGGTGGAGGCGTCGTAGCCGTCGGGGAAGGTGACGGTCACATCAAAGGTGTCGCCGGTGTTGTGGCCGACGATCTGGTCCTCGAAGCCGGTGATGAAGCTGCCGCTGCCCAGCGTCAGGTCGTAGCCCTGATAGGTGCCGCCATTGAAGGCAACGCCGTCCAC
>CABQHF010000172.1 GCA_902463905.1 uncultured Faecalibacterium sp.
TTGTAGCATTCCGCTGGAGAGCGGTCTATAAATACTACTCTTTTATGATACGAGGGATATTTATGGGAACAGGATGCTTCCATCCTGCAACGCCGGCCACACTGAACGTTGTTCACTTTCGTCCTAAAAAATTTCCCACAATTTTGTGGGATGTTTTTTAGTAGATGGCTCGCCGGACGATCTCCAGCACTGTAGAGGGGTCAAAGTCCTGCCGCACCAGGGCAGACAGCATCAGAGAGAATAGTGTTTCCGCAAACTTTTCAACGGTAAACTCCTCTGTGAAGGCATCAGCTCGGATCTTGGTATCATTCTGCAGCACCGCACACAGGGCTTCCAGAATGTGCCGCCATGCACGCTGCATCTGCTGCTTGCCGTCGGCAGTATCCTGCCGGACAAAGCCCAGAGCGTGGTGGGTAAAAAAGCCTGGATACCGCTGGCAGCCGTCCTCCAGCTGCTGATACATCCACCGGACGCAGGACAAGGTATCTTGAAAGACCACTTCATCCTCCGGATGGTGGAAGATATCGCTCCAGATGCTTTCCACTGTCGCACTCAGCAGTTCGGTCTTGGATGCAAAGTAATTGTAGATGCACCCCACCGAGACCCCACAGGCAGCGGCCACCGAGCGGATGTTTACACCTGCCCATCCGTTTTGCTGGATAAGCTCCCGGCTGGTTTTTAGGATATTCGCTTTTGACGTTGCATTTGGATTCATCGGATCACCTCAACGTGAACATCGTTCACAATGCATAGTATACAAGATATCCGGGGCATTGTCAAGGGGGGATAAAAAACTATTATGTTGAGCGTGGGGCTTTGTTTATCGGCTGGGCTGCCAGCCGGGTTTCTGGTGTTCCTTGGGCTTATAGGTGCCCTTGGTGGTATCAATGACTGCCTGATACAGTTCCAGCTTCTGCCATGTGGGGCAGTTCAGCCGCTCGATTTTTTCGATCACATAGTTGGCGTGGGCAGTTGCGACACGCTTGCCCAACTCTTTCCAGCCTTCCTCGGTTTTGGGGTAATGCACCACCACTTCAATGGCGGCACTCTTTCGCATGGCTCACTCACCTCCGGTCACATCGCTATCACCTCATTCTTACGGGTCACGGGTTGTCCGCTATTCGCTGCAGCTCCTGGTGAGAACGTTCAACGCCAAGCTGAACGGCAACGCCATATCAATGCGAAGCATCTCGGTCTTGGTCGCATAGCCCATAAAACGTTCCATGCGGGATTTATCGATCGTAAAAATCTGTTCCAGAAGAATCATGGACGGTTCTTCAAAGGCCGGGTTGGAATTCACCAGCACATGGGTGGGCTGGTTTTTCTTCTTTTCCGTCCGGGTCGTCACGGTTGCTACGCGAATAACGGTTTCCAATGTTGTTCTGCAACACCACCACAGGACGTTTACCGCCCTGTTCCGATCCGATATGCTTCAATCTGTGGTCTTGATTCGTTCATTTTATCGTCACAAGTATAGCATACTGCCATCTGCAAAAAAGGCACAGACGCAAAAAGCCCCTGCGGGCAAATGCTCGCAGGGGTTTGGGTTATGCGCTGGCGTTCCTCACACCAACTCAGGCAGTTATTCAATTGCAATCAGGTTGGGATTTTCCGGCAGAGCCTTCTGCTGCTGGGGCAGAGGCAGCTGGATGTGCAGGATGCCATCCTCGAACTTTGCGTGGATGTCCTCTTTCTTCACAGCATCGCCCACATAGAAGCTGCGGGCGCAGGTGCCGGAGAAGGTCTCGCGGCGGATGTAGCGGCCATTGTTGTCCTTCTCGTCATTCGAGTGGCTGCGGACAGCCTGAATGGTCAGGTAACCGTCGTTCAGCTCCATCTGAACGTCTTCCTTCTTGCAGCCGGGCAGGTCAACGGCCACATCGTAGCCGTTTTCGGTCTGCTTCACATCGGTCTTCATCATGTTTGCACCGCGCTTACCGAAGGTCTCGCGCTCTTCACGGTTCATCGCACGCTCCAGCGCACCATCGTTCCAGAACGGATCAAAGAAATCATCGAACAGATTCTCATGGAAAACAGCAGGCATAAACATAAATCATTCCTCCAATCCCGGCGTTCGGGTCGGGTAAAAAATCTTTATGCTGTTCACTCGGAAGGGCTTTCCGGGGAGCTGCTTGATTACCTTACAGCTCTCTCTTTTGCCCTTCCTCCTGAGCACGCCACTGTTATAGCACCGTTTGTTAGCAGTGTCAAGCGCAGAGTGCTAAAATTCACAAAAAGATAATTCTTTGATAAACTTTCATGCAATCTTTTAGATTTTAGCGCTGATTCGTTCATTCCATCTTCTGGATCACTGCACCCAGCCAGCGGCATAGAGTCTCCCCGGACCGATTGGCGATTTCCAGCACACGGGCGTGGCTGTGCTTCACAGTCTGGATGCCGGTGGCCATATTCGTGATGCAGCTAACGGCCAGCACCTTCATATGCAGTCACTCTTCCATCCGTTCCTGCAGCTGTTTTACTGCGTCTTGCAATTCGTCGCTGAATTGCTTCAGGTCATCTTCCGTGATAATTTTCTCATAACTATTGATTTTGTTTTCTGCCCCCAAAAACATCGCCGCCAAACAAAACCCTTGCATTTTTTCTTTCAAACGTTATACTGAAAGAAAAGGTGTCTTGACACATCCGTTTAGGAGGTACCCCCGTATGAAATTTCTGATCGTTGTGGATATGCAAAACGACTTTATCACCGGTTCGCTGGGCACAAAAGAGGCCGAAGCAATTCTGCCGAAGGTACTGGAAAAGATCCGCACCTACCGCCCGGAGCAGATCTTTGTTACCCAGGATACCCACCCGGACAACTATTTGCAGACCAACGAGGGTCGACATCTCCCGGTGGCTCACTGCATCGTCGGCAGCGAGGGGCACGCTTTGGATCCGCTGGTAGCGGAGGCGCTGGAAGGCGTGCCTGCAGACCACTTTATCTGCAAGCCCACCTTTGGCTCCACCCTGCTGGCGGAAAAGCTCAAGACTGCCGCCGGGTCTGCCACCCCGGAGATCGAGTTGGTGGGCCTGTGCACCGGCATCTGTGTGCTGTCCAACGCCATCCTGTGCAAAGCGACCTTCCCGGAAAGCGATGTTTCCGTGGACGCTGCCTGCTGCGCCTGCGTCACGCCCCAGTCCCATGACACGGCACTTTCTGCCATGAAGCTGTGCCAGATCGAGATCTGCAACGAGGGCAGCGAGCCTTGGAGAGGGTAAAGGCTGATCTTTCCCGACAATGAACAAGCCGGACGGTGAAAAAACGCCGCCCGGCTTGTTTTGTCCTCTCAGAGACAGACATGGTTCCGTCCGTTGTTCCGCACTGCTTTCACCGCAGTATCTTTTTGGCTCAGAGGGTGCTCTCCTGCTGGCCTTCCGGCTCTTTGCAAACATCCACCCAGCCCTCGGCTCCGGCGGCAGCTCCTGCTAGGTCAGCTTGACGGCGGTGTGGCTGTAACTTCTCCCTATAACCCGTGGCATCCCGGAAATCGGCTTTCCGCAGGTCGCACTGGTAGAACTCTGTTTCGTGCAGCTCTGTACCCTTGAAATTTGCCAGCTGCATCTCGCACTTGGCAAACATGGAGCCTACGATCTCGTTGCCGTTTGAAAAATCAAAGCGGTTGAAGTTCATTTCGGTAAAGGTGTTGTATTTCAGGCTGCAATCCTTCAGGGTGTGGATGGGGTTCGGAAATGCACCGTTGGACATCAGCGGTGCCCACTCCACCTCCTGCAGGCGGCAGTCCTCAAAATCCAGCGACTGCACCGAGGAAGACACGCTTCGCAGCCCGGTGATCTCGCACCGCACGAACCGGCACTCGTTCAGGGTGGTGTGGTCCAGCTCACATTTTACAAAGGAGCAGTCCACAAATAGGCAGTCTGCAAAATCGCAGCTCTCAAAGACCTCTCCGGCAAACGACAGGCCGGTAAACCGTTCGCCCTCGCAATAACGTTCCGTCATACCATTCCCCTTTTATCGCAGCTCTCCCAGCAGGGCGGTGCAGCCCTCCAGCACATCCTGCCAGGTGGCTTCAAAGTCCCCGGTATACCAGGGGTCTGCCACGTCACCGGGGCGGCTGGTGTGGTCCATCAGCAAGGACACCTTGTGGTCGGGGTCGCTGCCCACAAAGCGGGTCATGTTCCGCAGGTTGTTGTGATCCATGGCAACCAGATAGTCGTAGTTTTCGTAATCCCGCCGGGTCATCTGCCGGGCGGTCTTGCCATCACAGGAGATGCCGTGCTCTGCCAGCTTCCGCCGGGCAGGGGGATAGACCGGGTTGCCGATCTCCTCGGTGCTGGTGGCAGCCGAAGCAAT
>CABQHF010000173.1 GCA_902463905.1 uncultured Faecalibacterium sp.
CGGCAGGCGGCGGAAAGCTGCTTCTGGCAGCGGGGCAGCTCCCACAGCGGCATGGCATTGCCAAGGTCGCCGCGGGCAATGACCACCTCGTCCACGAGGGGCAGAAATTCCGGCAGGGCCTGCACCCCGGCAAGGTTCTCGATTTTGGCAAAGATGCGGATCTGCGGTGCCCCGGCCTCGGCCAGCGCCTGCCGCAAAGCAAGGATATCCCGCTTGCCGCGCACAAAGGGCAGCATCACCCCGGTGACCCCGCAGGAAGCCGCGATGCGCAGGTTGGCAAGGTCCTCGTCGGTCAGGGTGGGCATGGGCACCGGCAGGCCCGGCACGGCAATGCTCTTGCGGCTCTGCAGCACGCCGCCCCGCAGCACGGTGCAGAGCAGGGCATCCGGCCCGGCGGCGGTCACCTCCGTCAGCAGCTTGCCGTCATCCAGCAGAAGCTGCTGCCCGGGCCGGGCCGCCTGTACCAGCTGGGCAGGGCAGGGAATGCCGCCCGCACCCAGCCGCACTGTGCCGCCCTCCGGCAGGTTTTCCGGCTGTGCCAGCCGCCCGATGCGCAGTTCCGGCCCCTGCAGGTCGATGAGCAGATCCCGGATGCCGGCGGCGTGGATCCTCTCCAGCCAGTCGGCGTGCTCGGCCAGTGCCCCGTGGGAAAGATTCATCCGCAGGCCGGTCATCCCGGCGTCCACAAGGCGGCGCAGGGTCTCACTGTTGGCACAGGCCGGGCCGATGGTTCCATAAAAATTCATCATGCTTCGCTCTTCCTTCCTTCTTTCTTTCTCTGCGCAGATGCTCCGGTCAAATGGCTGCGCGTTTCGTATCGTTCCTGAGAACAAACATCCACGACCCATTATAATACAAAACAGGGAGAATGGAAACCCGGTGCGGGAAAGCTGCCAGAATGTGTCGCAGCTGGTTCCGGAACAACACATCCTGGGAATTGCTGTCAGATATCCGAAGCGGTATGCTCGACCTGTAATATAGCCGGAATATCGGCAACAGGAGGATGATTTCCATGAAAAAGCCTTTTCGGATCCTTGCGGCGGCACTGGCGCTCTGCCTGAGCCTGTTGTGCTGCCCGGCGGCATTTGCGGCAGTGGACAGCAGTTCCTGCCAGACAGTACCCTATGCGCAGGCAACGTCTCAGCCGCTGGGACAGCCCATCACTATTACCGGTACGCCCAATTACAGTGCGGCTACCAGCAACGATACTGCATTTATTTTTGGCTTTGACACCGCCGACGGCGTGTGGTATGTGGCCGTGCAGAAGTCGAAATTTGATGCCTTCAAGGCGGCGGCCCCGGCACAGCAGATGACCCTGTACGGCGTGTATGCCGGCACACTGGACGTGAACGGCATGCCCATTCTGGACATCCAGAATGGCTCGGTGCTGCTGAACGGCACCACCAGCGACACGACAGCTTTGTACACGGCCGGGCAGAAAAAGCTGGATGCCCAGAAGGCCGCCGCTGCCGCCAGCAGCAAAAAGACCACGACCACTTCCGGCAGCAAGAGCACTGCCAGCAGCAAAAAGAGCACGGGCAGTGCATCTTCCGGCCAGACGACCAGCCAGATGGTGTGGATCCCCACCCATGGCGGCAAGAAGTACCACAGCAACCCCAACTGCAGCGGAATGAAAGGCCCTGAGAAAGTGAGCCTGTCCACTGCAAAATCCCGCGGATTCACGGCTTGCAAAAAGTGCTACTGAGCATAAAAGAAAGGACCGCTGCGATCTCTCCGGAGACCGCAGCGGTCTTTTGCGTTTTGTGGTAAAACTCAGCTCCGGCGCTTGGCCAGTACCGCCGCCCCGCTGGCAGCGGTCAGGACGCCCAGCAGGGCAAGCCCGGCACCCGCCTGCCCGAAGAGATCGCCCACGGCACCCACAAAGGGACTTGCGGGGATCATCAGGACACTGTAGGCCATGCTGTCCACACTGATGAGGGTAGCCCGCTGATCACTGGAGATCAGGGCATTGAGACGCTGGTCGGCATGGAGCAGCCAGACTTCCAGCACGCCCTGCACCAGCATCATGCCCAGAATGCCGCCCCATGCAGGCGCCGCGCCGACCAGAAAGGTCCCGCCGCCGACCAGCAGGGCACACACCGTGTAGAACCGCCGCAGGGTGTGGGGATGTACCCGTCGGCCGATCTCGGTACCGGCCACGCAGGCCGCACCGCCCAGCAGCAAGGGCAGAAAAAGCCACTCGGTGGGCCAGCCCAGCTCCACGAGCCGCTGCTGCAGGAACATCTTGGTCAGATAGCAGGGGACAGAGATGACCGCATCGGCAGCGATGAGTTTTGCCGCCAGCGGGCAGCCGTGCAGGGCGGCGGCACTGTCCTGCACCAGCTGCGCGAACTGGCCCGGCAGCTCTCGCAGGGAATGGGAACTCCGGGCGGCTTGTGCTTCGGTGACCACAGGTTCCTTCAGCAGGAGCATGGCCAGTGTGGAAATGCTGCTGAACAGCGCACTCACCAGATAAAAGCCGGAAAACCGCAGAAACCGCCGCAGTGTGCTGGCAAGGGAGCCGAGCGCGCTGGCCAGCATGCCGATCTGGGAGCGGTTGGCGGCCACGGAAAGATACCGTTCTTCCTGCCCGGCCTGCTTCAGGCTGTCGTAGGTCAGAGCGGCATCGGTGCCGGAAAACATGGTGTTGGACAGGGCGTTCAGCCCCATTGCCGCACAAATCAGGAAAAGGCCGGGCGCAAATGCCATGAGCAGGCTGCTCAGCACTGCCAGGATGCCGCCCGCCACAAGGGCCCGTTTACGCCCCAGCAGGTCGGCGGCCATTCCGCTGGGCACCTCGCACAACAGGCTGACGATATGGTAAACGCTCTCGGCAAGGCCGATCTCCCACAGCGAGAACCCGCGGGCGGCCAGCAGCGCCACCCATACGGCATCCGTGATGCGCAGGCCGGAAAAGAAATTGGACAGATAGATGCAGCGCAGCTGCTTTTTTAAATGGATGGTATGATTCATGGGGAACACCCTTTCTGCTTCTGCGTGAAACAGTGCCCCATTTCCCGGCAAAACAAAAACGCCCCACAGCAAAGCTGCGCGGCGCATAAAAACGATGCTCCACGCTTTGCCGGAAGAAAAATGGGTACACTTCGAGCCGGAAATGCTTAGGGGTTGCCTTTTTTAAAGAAAACGCAGCCGTTCCAGCCCATCCGGGTGTACCCTCCTTCCATGCAAAGCACTGCACTGAGTATAACATGACAGAGCCAAAATTGCAAGTCAAAACCGGAAACCTGCGCAAAATCTGCCCGCCCCGCTTGCAAACCGCCGCAAAATGTGGTAACATAACAAACGGTTATAAAACCTGAATACTCCCAAACGCAGCGACGGAGAGAGTAGGTTTGTTCGGCACAGCAAAGAGAGGGACTTCACCGGCTGAAAGGGTCCCCGCGTGCAGACAGGCTGAAGTTCGCTCCTGAGCGGCCTGCGCGAACGGCTTTGCGGCCCACTAGCACAGGACGGTTGCGCCCCGTTACGGCGTTTGAGTGCCGCCTGCTGCTTGCGCAAAGGGCGGAAACCGGGTGGTACCGCGGAGCAGACTGTTACAGCTTCGTCCCTTTTGCCTGAGAACAGGCAGAGGGGACGGAGCTTTTTTCATGCCTCCGCTCATGAACACGAAGTAGTAAAAGGAGAGAACATCCATGCAAGCAATGATCGACGAGCTGGCAAAACAGGCCGAAGAGAGCCTTGGTCAGGTCTCCAGCAAGGAAACGCTGGCATCCTTCTGGCAGGAATACCTCAGCAAGAACGGCAAGATCCCTGCCCTGATGAAGAATCTGCGCACCGTCGCACCCGAAGAGCGCCCTGCCATGGGCAAGATCATCAACGAGCTCAAGGCCAAGGTACAGGCCGAGTACGACGCTGCCGCCGAAAAGGTGAAGGCTGCCGAGCTGGCTGCCCGCAACGCCGCCGAGACGGTGGACATCACCCTGCCCGCCAAGACCCGCCCCATGGGCGGCCTGCACCCGCTGACCCTGATCACCAACCAGATCATCGACGTGTTCTCCGGCATGGGCTTTTCGGTGGGCACCTTCCCGGAGATCGAGGACGATGACCACAACTTTACCCGCCTGAACGTGCCCAAGGATCACCCGGCACGCGACATGCAGGACACCTTCTACCTGTCGGAGGAGTTCCTGCTGCGTACCCAGACTTCCGGCGGCCAGATCCGCACCATGGACGTTCAGAAGCCGCCCATCAAGATCCTGATGCCCGGCCGTGTGTTCCGCTCCGACTCGGACGCTACCCACAGCCCCATGTTCCACCAGATGGAAGGTCTGGTCGTGG
>CABQHF010000174.1 GCA_902463905.1 uncultured Faecalibacterium sp.
CCTTCTGGATGGCCAGCAGCACGCCGGCACGGCTGGCGGCAAAGTTCAGGCCGCCTTGCAGATAGCAGGTGTAGGGCTCACGCAGCGGGCCGTCGCAGGAAAGCTCAATGGTGCTGCCCTGGGTAAAGCTGCCACTTGCCATGACCACCTCGTCGGTGTAGCCCGGTTCCGGGCTGGGTTCCGGCGCAGCATAGCTGTCCACGGGGCTGGCAGCCTGGATGCCCTGGCAGAAGCCGATGAGGGCATCGGCAGTGCCGGCGTCAAAGCAGGTGACAATGTCGTTGTGGTCGTCGCAGTAGCGCGGCACAGGGTTCTTGCCCAGCAGTTCCAGCATGCACTGGGCGTAGATAGCAGTCTTGATGGCCTCACACACCACGCCGGGGGCATAGTAGAAGCCCAGATACATATCGCGGGGCGTTTCCAGCGTGCAGCCCAGCTCCTTGCCAAGGCCGGGGGCGTTCAGGCGGTAGGCGCACAGCTCCACCAGATCCTTCCGACCCGCAATGTAACCGCCGGTGGGGGCAATGCCGCCGCCGGGGTTCTTGATGAGGCTGCCCACCACGAGGTCGGCCCCCACCTGGCAGGGCTCCTGCGTCTGGGTGAACTCGCCGTAGCAGTTGTCCACAAAGATGATGATGTCGGGGTTGGCAGCACGGGCGGTGTCGGCGACCTTTTTGATGGTGTCCAGATCAAAGGCATTGCGCTGCAGATAGCCGCGGCTGCGCTGGATATGGCACACCTTTGCGCCGGGGGCTTTCTTTGCAATGAGGTCGTAGTCCGGGGTAAAATCGGCCTTGAGGGGCGCTTCGTCGTATTTGACGCCGTAATCCATCAGGGTGCCGGTGCCCTTGCCCTTGCCGTCCAGACCGATGACGCCTTCCAGCGTATCGTAGGGGCGGCCGGTGGCGGCCAACAGAGTGTCCCCTGCCCGCAGCAGGCCGAACAGTGCCACGGCCAGCGTATGGGTGCCGCTCTGGAACTGGCTGCGCACCAGTGCATCCTCTGCGCCCATCACCTCGGCAAAGATCTGCTCCAGCTTTGCACGGCCGGTGTCCCACAGGCCATAGCCGGTGGTGCCCAGCATATCCGTGGAGGACATCTGGGTGTCGGCAAAGGCCTTGAGCATCTTGAGCTGATTGAAATCGCGGATCTCCTCCATGTGGCGGAAATAGGGCTGACACAGCTCCATGGCTTTTTCGTCCAGTGCCAGCACTTCGGGTTTATAATCAAAAAAGTGGTTCAAAATTGACATTGTAATTGGTTCTATTCCTTCCTGTTGGTTCAACTGCTATAAGGTTTTCTGTTCGTTTTCAGCGGTTCTTCCCTCTTCCAAAAGGAGAGGCAAAGGTCTTACCGTCAGGCTTTAACAGTTTTCGGCCGCAAGGCCGACAGCAGCAGATGCTGCTTATCGCGACGGCCCCTTTCGTGAAAATGCGTTTGGAGCGGCCCGCAGGCTGCGACAAACGCCAATATAAAATACTTCTTCCTCTGATATGGCCAGAGTGCAGCGAAGGCCATTCTAAATCCTCCGCCTCACGGCGCAGCAAAGCGGGCATACTCCCCCAGCTTTGCAAAGCCGAGGCAGGTGTAAAAGTGCACCCGTTCCGGGGCGCAGAGGAACACCGGGTGCTCCCCTGCCGCTGCAAGAACGTTGGCCATCTGCACGATGAGCCGCCCGCCGATGCCTTTGCCGCGCAAAGGCTCTGCCGTCTGGCCGCAGGCCATGTAGGCCTGCCCATTTGCCAGCGCATAGGCACCCACGGTGCACACGGTCTGCCCACCCTGCTGCAGCGCCCAGACCACGGCCTTTCCCCTGCTGCGCTTGGAGCACAGCTCCGAATAGGCATCGTCCCGCCGGGCCGGGTCAGACGGATACAGCGCCTGTGCCACCGCAGCGGATGCCGGTTCCCGGTCAAGAGTCAGGCTGTTCCAGAGGGTCTCGTCCACAGCAGGCAAAGGCAGCGTTTTGCCGGGGGCAAGGCCGAACACAGTCAGCATTTCAGCGCAGTGCCAGCCTGTAGGCGGCGGGCAGACACCCGCGTCCAGAATGACGCTCTCACAGCCGCAGAAGGCCAGAAAGCTCGCCAGCTCCTCCGGGTTTGCATGCCCGGCAGCCCAGGCAGTGCTGCCGCTGAGTTCCAGCGCCAGGGTTGGGCCAGCGTAAAACCGGCCGGGCTGGCTTTTGCCGAAGATCTGCCGATCCAAGGGCAGCAGGGCATCCAGCATCCAGCGGCCCCGGCAGGCGTTCCGGAAGCGGGCGCAGCGTGCCGGGGTGTTGACGCGTGCGATCACTTGAGCTCGTTGACGATCTTCTTGAACTCGCGGCCGCGCACCTCAAAGTTGGGGTACAGGTCAAAGGAGGCGCTGGCCGGGGACAGGATGATGATGTCGCCGGGCTTTGCGGCGGCACGGGCCAGCTCCACAGCGTGCTGCATGTTGTCGGCATGCTGGATGGGCAGTTCAGCCTCGTTGAAGCCTGCGCACTCCCGCACAGCTTTTTCGATGCGGGGCCCGGTGGCACCCATCAGCACGAGGTTCTTGACATGGGCGATCACTTCCGGTGCCAACGGCTCATAGGGGATGTGCTTGTCGTAGCCGCCGGCGATCAGGATGACCTTCTGGTCAAAGCTGCGCAGGCCCGCAATGGTGCGGGTGGGGCTGGTGCCGATGGAGTCGTTATAATACAGCACGCCGTCCAGAGTGCGCACCGGCTCGATGCGGTGCTCCACACCGGTAAAGGTGCTGCCCACCTGCCGGATGGCTTCCACAGGCACAAGGCCCCACACAGCAGCCGCAGCGGCCAGCAGGTTTTCGATGTTGTGCAGACCGCGCAGCTTGACATCCTTCTGGGCCAGGAACGGGGTCACAACGCCGTCCTCTGCCATGCAGAGCATGCCATCCTTGCGCAGGAAGGCACCGTTGTCGGTCTCATGCAGGCGGGTGAACCACACCTGCTTGCCTTTGCAGTCCTTCTGCATGGAGCGGCTGATCTCGTTCTCATAGCCCAGCACGGCGCGGCAGGGCGGGGTCTGGTACAGCAGGATATTGCGCTTGGCGTCGATGTACTCCTGCATATCCTTGTGATGGTCCAGATGGTTGGGGGTGACATTGGTCACCACAGCCACATTGGGGCTGGAGTGCATGCTGATGAGCTGGAAACTGGACAGTTCCACCACAGCCACATCGTCGGGACTCACCTCCGGCAGCATGGGCAGCAGGGCTGCACCGATGTTGCCGCCCAGATGCACCTTGCGGCCGGCGGCCTCGAAGAATTTGGCGATCAGGGTGGTGGTGGTGGTCTTGCCATCGGAGCCGGTCACGGCCACGATGGGACAGGGGCAGAAATCAAAGAACAGTTCCACCTCACTGGTGACCATGGTACCGGCGGCCATGGCATCCTGCAGGGGCTTTTCAAAGTAGCCCACAAAGCCGGGGGTGCGCATGATGATGTCCTGGCCCTTGAAGCCGTCCAAATAGTTTTCGCCCAGGCTCAGGTCGATGCCCAGCTCCCGGATGGTGTCGGCATAGCTGCCGAATTCCTCCACGCTCTTTTTCTGGTCGCACAGGGTAACGTGTGCCCCCAGCTCCACAAATTCTTTGATCAGGGTCTTGTGGCTGACGCCCGCGCCGATAAAGGCCACCTTTTTGCCCTTGATGAGCTGTTCGAGCTTCTGTTGATCCTTCTGCATAAAAACAGATCCTCCTTCGTACAGTATCGTATTCTGAACACGCCGGAACTGCCCGGCATTTGTGAGTTTCGCTGTACTATTATAGTCCATTTGGCCGCGCTTGGCAACGGAAAACCGTGCACTCGGCACCAAAAAGCGCGGTAAATTCACAAAAAGGCAATTGTTTTTTGTCTGTGTTTCTGCTACACTTGTCGATGCAGAGCCGTTTTTGAGGGTTTCTGCACCATGATGAACGGAATGAGGGTTTCTTTTTTGAATCGTTTTTTGCGCATGACCGCAGTGGTGCTTGCCGCTGCGTTTGCTTTTCTGCTTGCGGGCTGCGGCGGCAGCTCCGCCAGCACCAGCTTTACCTGGTTTGTGGACAATATCCCCGCAAACCTTGACCCGCAGGTAGCCACCAAGGCCGAGGATGTGATCGCCTGCGAGAACCTGTACGGCGGACTCGTGCGCCGCAATGCCAGCGGCGAGCTGGTGCCGGACCTGTGTGAGCGGTGGGAGATCTCCTCCGACGGGCTCACCTATACCTTTTATTTAAAGAGCGGCCTGACCTACACCGGCAC
>CABQHF010000175.1 GCA_902463905.1 uncultured Faecalibacterium sp.
CTGAAGTATCAGCTGATCGATATGGACGGCGAGAAGGTGCTGTGCAAGGGCCTGTGCGAGCGCATTGGCATGGAAAGCAGCATGATCACCCACGAGGCCAACGGCCACAAGGCCACCACGCCCGCCATCTTCCCCACCCACACCGAGGCATTTGCCGAGGTTGTGAAGAAGATGACCACCGGCGAGGGCAAGTGCATCGATGATGTCAGCGAGATCAACGCCATCGGTCACCGTGTCGTCCACGGCGGCGAGAAGTTCAAGAAGAGCTGCCTGATCACCGATGAGGTCATCAACACCATCCGTGAGCTGAGCCCTCTGGCTCCCCTGCACAACCCCGCCGGCATTCTGGGCATCGAGGCTGCACGCAAGGTGTTCGGCAACATCCCCATGGTGGCTGTGTTCGATACCGCTTTCCACAGCACCATGCCTCCGAAGGCTTATATGTACGCCATTCCGTATGAGTACTACGAGAAGTACGGCGTGCGCCGCTACGGCTTCCACGGCACCAGCCACAAGTATGTGGCCCACAAGGCTGCCGAGTACCTGGAGGAGCCCATTGAGCGCCTGAAGCTGATCACCTGCCACCTGGGCAATGGTTCTTCCATCGCTGCTGTGGACCAGGGCAAGGTCGTGGATACTTCCATGGGCATGACCCCGCTGGCCGGCCTGATGATGGGCACCCGCTGCGGCGACCTGGATCCCTCTGTGGTCAACTACCTGAAGTACACCCTGAACATCACCGGCCACCAGCTGGACGAGATCCTGAACAAGAAGTCCGGCCTGCTGGGCATCTCCGGTGTTTCCAGCGACAAGCGTGACGTGGAAGAGGCTGCCGAGGCCGGCAACAAGCGCGCACAGCTGGCTTCCGATATGCTGAACTACCAGATCAAAAAGACCATCGGCAGCTACATTGCAGCCATGGGCGGCGTGGATGCCATCGTCTTTACCGGCGGCATCGGCGAGCACGATGCCATTGCCCGTGCAAAGATCTGCCACCACATGGATTGGCTGGGCATCCGCATCGACACTGAGAAGAACAAGCACCCCCAGGGCGATGTGTGCGAGATCACTGCCTGGGGCGCAAAGGTCCGCACCCTGGTCATCGCTACCGATGAGGAGCTGATGATCGCCCGCGACACCAAGGAAGTTGTCGAGAACAAGTAAGCATTTTCCCGTTCTGTTTTCCGGAGCCGTGTTCCCATTTGGGAGCACGGCTCCTTTTTCCGTCGGAATGCCGGTTTGGCCCTGCCCGGATTGTACCATATCCACAAAGAACAGGCTCCCCGTTCGTTTTTCGGTTGACAAAATCGGAAATTAACGGTACAATAGGAAAGTCCTCAGCTAGAGGATATTTACTATTCAAGCCCCTGGTAAGCTAATTGATCAGCGCGATGGTCCCGAAAAACCAAAGGTATGGTTATAATCCTTCCGTGGGCAAGAACTAACAAAGAGGAGATACTACTATGTTCGAAGACAAGACTTTAGTTTGCAAGGACTGCGGTAAGGAGTTTGTTTGGACTGCTGGTGAGCAGGAGTTCTACGCATCTCGCGGCTTCGAGAATCAGCCCCAGCGCTGCAAGCCCTGCCGTGACGCCCGCAAGAACGGCGTCCGTGGCGGCAACAACGGCGGTGAGCGTCAGATGTTCGATGCTGTCTGCGCAGCTTGCGGCAAGGCTTGCAAGGTTCCCTTCCAGCCCCGTGAGGACCGTCCGGTCTACTGCTCTGACTGCTTCGCTCGCATGAAGCAGAACTAAGCGCTGATTTTTCTTTAAATCGGTTCTGTTCCGGAGAGCTGTGGTTTTGCCGCAGCTCTCTTTCTTTATGCAAAAACTCCCTCAGGCATCGTGCAGCGATGCCTGAGGGAGTTTGTTTTTACATCAGCGGTGCGATCACCTTCAACAGCAGGCCCATCAGGCGCAGCAGCTTTTTGCCCTGCCAGACGCTCTGCAGGGTCGCTTCCACGGTGCGGCAGCGGGCCAGTGTGTCCTGAAAATCCGTCTCCATGTCGCGGATACTGCCCACACGGCGCATCCACACAGCGTTCTCAAAGTGATGGTACAGGCTGCGGTAGTCCAGATTGATGGTGCCCACCACGGCTTCCACTCCGTCCATCACCACCAGCTTTGCATGGGTGAAGCCGGGCGTCCACTCGCTGATCTTCACGCCCGACGACAGCAGCGCCTTGTAGTGCGTTTTGGCCAGCGCATAGGCGAACCGCTTATCCGGCACGCCGGGCAGGATCAGGTGCACATCCACGCCGCGCTCTGCCGCAAAGCGCAGGGCAGTTTCCAGCTCGCCGTCCAGAATGAGGTACGGCGTGATGATGTGCACATACTTCCGGGCACGGTTCAGCAGGTCGATGTACACCATCTCACCCACCCGCTCGCCGTCCAGCGGGCAGTCGCCGTAAGGCACCACAAAGCCCTCTGCGCGGGCCGCCGGGACCTCCGGGCGCAGGAACTGCTCAAACTCCGGCTCCTGCAGCACACTCCACATCTGCAAAAACAGCGCGGTCATGGAGCGCACGCCTTCGCCCTCCAGCATGACGGCGGCGTCCTTCCAGCGGCCGTATTTCTCCACATGGTTGATGTACTCGTCGGCCAGGTTCACCCCGCCGGTAAAGCCCACCCGCCCGTCAATGACCAGAATTTTGCGGTGGTCGCGGTAGTTGTAGTGGGTGGACACAAACGGCGTGACCGGCGCAAACACCTTGCACCGGATGCCCAGCGCTTCCAGCCGCTTGGGATAGTCCCGCGGCAGGGTGGAAAACTCACAGGTACCATCGTACATCACCCGCACATCCACACCGCCGGCCGCTTTGCGGGCCAGCACCTCCAGGATGCGGCCCCACATGAGCCCTTCGTCGATGATGAAGTATTCCAGAAAGATGTAATGCTCCGCCGTTTCCAACTGGCGCAGCAGCTCGGCAAACTTGGCCTCGCCGCCGTTGAAGTAGGTCACAGCGGTATTGCCGTACACCGGGAATCCGCCGCCCCGCCCCCGCAGGTAGCGCGCCAGCGAAGCCGCTCCGGGGCTGTCCGCCTCCAGACGCTGCTCCACCCCTTCCGGCTGGGGCAGCTGGGCGCGGGTCTGGCTTTCCAGATCCATCAGGCGCTTTTTCAGGGCGTTGTGGCCGATGTCCGCCTTGGTGTACCAGAACAGCGGCACGCCCAGCACCGGCAGCACTGCAATGACCACCAGCCAGGTGATGCGCACGCTGTTGTCCATGTCGATGTTGAGCAGGTAGATCACCATGGCAGCCGTGACCAGCGCTGTGCCGCCCAAGTAATGAGGCAGCAGCTGCCCGAACCAGCGCAGCAGGCTGAACAGTGCCCCGAACTGCAGCAGCAGCAGCACCAGCACCAGCCCGAACCGGCTGAAGATGGCGTGTACAAGGCCCTTCTGCCCCTTTTTGAGCAGACGGATTCCGCCGTCCTCAAACACCTTTACTTTTTCTTTCATGTTCTGCTGCAGCTGTTGTGTTTGCATCTTGTCTGTTTCCTCCGCGGCAGGCCGCCTGCCGGTTGAAAAAATTGCACCCGACCGCCCTTCCGGGCTGTCAAAACCGGGCATTTTATGGTATGATAGATGGAACAGAAGGCCGCCGGGCCGCACGCAGCTCCGGCCGACCGTTGATTTCTTCTATTATAATCCATTTCTGTCGGTTTTTCCACCGGAGCCGACAAGGTTTTTGTGCAGGAGGAGTTTCGACTATGAATAATCTGATCATTGGCATTGCAGGCGGTTCCGGCAGCGGCAAGACCACCCTGGCCCTGCGGCTGAAGGAGCGCTTTGGCGAGGACGAGGTGCGGCTGATCTCCCACGACAGCTACTATAAGCGCCACGACGACCTGCCCTTTGAAGAGCGCTGCAAGCTGAACTACGACCACCCGGACGCTTTCGACAATGCCCTGCTCATCTACCACCTGCAGGAGCTCAAGGCCGGCCGTGCCATCGACTGCCCCGTATACGACTACTCCAACCACAACCGCAGTGACAACGTGCAGCACATCGAACCGGCCCCGGTGCTCATCGTGGAGGGCATCCTGCCCTTTGTAGAGCCGGAGCTGTGCGCCATGTTCGACTACAAGATCTTCGTGGACACCGACGCCGACGAGCGCATCCTGCGCCGTCTTGTGCGGGACGTGAAGGAGCGCGGCCGCAGCCTGGACAGCGTGATCGAGCAGTACCTGACCACGGTCAAGCCCATGCACGAGGCCT
>CABQHF010000176.1 GCA_902463905.1 uncultured Faecalibacterium sp.
GTTCCGGCAGGTCAGCGACCAGGCTCTCGGTGGTCAGCACCATCTCAGCAACGGATGCTGCATTCTCCAGAGCGGAACGAGTGACCTTGGTCGGATCCACGATGCCTGCGGCGATCATATCTTCCACATAGACCTCGTTCTGAGCGTCGAAACCGTAGTTGGGCTTGTTGGCAGAGATGATCTTGTCGATGATGACGCTGCCCTCCAGGCCAGCATTCTTTGCGATCTGGCGCAGAGGAGCCTCCAAAGCCTTCAGCACGATCTTAGCACCGGTGCGCTCGTCGCCTTCCAGGCTGTCGCACAGCTCACGCACAGCGGGGATCGCATTGATGGGAGCGGTACCACCGCCGGCCACAACACCTTCCTGCACAGCAGCCTTGGTTGCGTTCAGGGCATCCTCAATGCGCAGCTTCTTGTCCTTCATCTCCACTTCGGTAGCAGCACCGACCTTGATGACGGCCACACCGCCGGCCAGCTTGGCCAGACGCTCCTGCAGCTTCTCACGGTCGAAATCGCTGGTAGCAGCCTCGATCTGGTTGCGGATCTGAGCAATGCGGCTTGCGATGGCGTCCTTATCGCCTGCACCGCCAACGATGGTGGTGTTCTCCTTGGTGACCTTGACCTGGCGAGCGTGGCCCAGCATCTGAACGGTAGCATCCTTCAGCTCGTAGCCCAGATCAGAGGACACCACAGTGCCGCCGGTCAGGGTAGCGATATCCTGCAGCATCTCCTTGCGGCGGTCGCCGAAGCCGGGAGCCTTGACAGCCACGACATTCAGGGTGCCGCGCAGACGGTTGACGATCAGGGTGGACAGAGCCTCGCCCTCGATGTCCTCAGCCACGATCAGCAGCTTCATGCCGTTCTGCATCACCTGCTCCAGCAGGGGCACCAAGTCCTGGATGACGCTGATCTTCTTGTCGGTGATCAGGATGACGGCGTTGTCCAGCACAGCTTCCATCTTGTCGGTATCGGTGACCATATACGGGGTCAGGTATCCGCGGTCAAACTGCATACCTTCCACGATCTCGTTGTAGGTCTCAGCGGTGGTCTTGTTCTCCTCAATGGTGATGACGCCATCAGAGGTGACCTTCTCCATTGCCTCAGCGATCAGACGGCCAATCTCCGGGTCGCCGGCAGAAATAGTACCGACGCGGGCGATATCGTTGCTGTCCTTCACCTTCTGGCTGTGAGCCTTGATGGTCTCAACAGCCTTGGCAACAGCCTTGCTCATGCCGCGGCGGATATCCATGGGGTTGGCACCGGCGGTGACGTTCTTCATGCCCTCGGTGACCATGGCCTGTGCCAGCACGGTTGCAGTGGTGGTACCATCGCCTGCTGCATCGTTGGTCTTGGTTGCGACCTCACGCACCAGCTGTGCGCCCATGTTCTCGAACTCGTCCTTCAGCTCGATCTCCTTGGCAATGGTCACGCCATCGTTGGTGATGACCGGTGCGCCGAACTTTTTGCCCAGCACCACATTGCGGCCCTTGGGGCCGAGGGTGATCTTAACGGTGTTAGCCAGGGTATCAATACCGGCACACAGTGCCTTGCGGGCGTCCTCGCCCTGCTTGATCTGCTTTGCCATAATCTATCGCTCCTTTAAAGCTGCATTTTCAAATAATAGGGGGAAGCTTCTCAGTCTTCAACGACTGCCAGAATGTCGCTCTGGCGCACGATGGTGCACTCCTCGCCATCCACCTTGACCTCGGTGCCGGAATACTTGCTGGTGAGCACCTTATCGCCGACCTTGACGGTCATCTTGACTTCCTTGCCATCCACGACACCGCCGGGGCCCACTGCGATGACCTGAGCCACCTGGGGCTTTTCCTTGGCACTACCGGTCAGAATCAGACCGCCCTTGGTGGTCTCCTCAACCTCAACAGTCTTGATAACAACGCGGTCTGCAAGAGGAATGATCTTCATAGTTCTTGCCCTCCTATAGAAAATATAATTTAAAACTTTGTTACACCCGGCGGGGCTCGTGTTTGTCTCGCCGGGCTGTTTAGCACTCATTGTTCCTGAGTGCTAAGACTATTATAGCTAAATTTCCGGTTGTGTCAAGTCCTTTGCGGAATTTCTTTATTAACATTTTGTAACAAAGAAAAAACCATTTTTCTATCGTCAAAAAGAACAGCCGCTGCACATTCTTTTGCAATGTGCAGCGGCTGTTTTGATCTGCTTATTCTGCGCTTTTTGCAGCCTCGCGGGCGGCAAAGCGCTTGTATGCCGGTTCTGGCAGCCAGACCCGCCCGGCCAATGGCTGCACCTGCACGCTCACCTGCTCGCAGGGGGCGCACTCACCGTCTGCCGTGGCAATGATAGGCCCACACCCGTCGGCGGCACGCAGGGCCACCGTCTTTGCCCGGCGGTAAATGAAGTAGGGCTTTACGGACTCCACGAGCTGCCCGTTCCGGAAATGGCGGCCATTCTTGTACATGGCCAGCAGTTTTGCGATGGTCAGCCGCCCCACCTTTCGCACGATGAACACATCCAGCCAGCCGTCATCCGGCTGGGCCTCCGGCCCGGCACAGAAGCCGCCGCCATAGGTGCGGCCGTTGCAAATGGCGCACATCAGGCAGTCCACCGTAAAGGTCTCGTTATCAATGGTGTACTCCACCCGGCGGCCGATGTGGCCGCACAGCTGCTCCACGATGGACAGCAGATAGGATACCTCACCGCCGCACAGCGGGATGCGCCGGAACTTGGGGATACCGTAAGCCACCTGCGCGTCCAGCCCGGCAGCGCAGATGGTCGCCGAAAGGCCGAGACTGGTCTGCATCAGGTCGATGGGCACTGCGCCGCCCGCCAGCTGGGCATCCAGATCCAGGAACTCCTCCCGTGTGCCGAAGGTGCGCAGGAAATCGTTGCCGCTGCCATAGGGCAGGCAGCCCACAGCCGTGCCCGCAAAGCCGTAGGCACCGGTGAGCGCTTCGTTGAAGGTGCCGTCACCGCCCGCCGTGAAAATGCGCAGCGGCTCCCCTGCTTTCTGTGCACCGGCTGCGGCCGCACGGGCCAGCTCCCGCGCGTGCCCGGCATGGGTGGTGATGCGGATGGTATATTCCGCCGGAGCAAGGCCTGCACGGGCAGCGGCAGCGTTGATCTGCTGCGGCAGCTGCTGGGTACAGTCAGACTTGCCGGCGGTGGGGTTCAAAAGAAATAAGGTGTGCATGCGGTGCCTCCTGCCATTCTGTTGCTTCTATGATAACAGAAATTCTGCAGGATGCAAGTGTCTGCGCACCGTCCGGCATCAAAGCGTTGCTGTTTCGTCCTCCCGGAGGATGATGGTGCCCTCTGCGGTGCAGTCCGCCGTCCAGTGCTGACCGGTGCATGCTGTGCCCGCGGCGATCTGATCCGCCAATGCCTGTTCCACGGCCCTGTCCACCTGACGGCGCAGCTCCCGTGCACCGTAGGCCGAGCGGGCACGGGCTGCCAGCACCGACCCCACCTGCGGGGTGTGCCGGAGCTGATAGCCGCTGCGCGCCGCCCGCGCTTCCAGTTTACAGAGCATCTTTTCTGCGATGGCACACATGTTCTCGTCGCTGAGCGGGCGGAACACGATGAGCTCATCCAAGCGGCCGATCAGCTCCGGACGAAACCACTTTTTGGCCTCCTCCACGGCCTGCGCCGACTGCTTTTCAAACACAGCTTCCGCCCCAGCGGCAAAGCCCAGTGGTGCAGACTGCCCGGCCAGAAAACGTGCGCCGAGGTTAGAGGTGATGAGCACGATGGTGTTGCGGAAATCTGCCTTGCGGCCCATGGCATCGGTGAGTTGGCCGTCCTCCAGAATCTGCAGCAGGATGTTCTGGATATCCGGGTGTGCCTTTTCGATCTCGTCGAACAGCACCACACTGTAGGGGCGGCGGCGCACGGCCTCGGTGAGCTGGCCGCCCTCATCATGGCCCAGATAGCCCGGAGGTGCCCCCAGCAGGCGGGCAGTGGTGTGCTGTTCCTGATACTCCGACATATCGAACTTGAGCAGGGCCTTCTCACTGCCAAACCAGCTCACGGCAAGTGCACGGGCCAGTGCTGTCTTGCCTACCCCGGTGGGGCCGAGGAAGAGCATAGCCCCGATGGGCCGACCCGGCTCTCCCAGCCCGGTGCGGCTGCGCCGGATGGCCCCCGCCACCGCTGCTGCAGCCCGCTGCTGGCCCACGATTTCTTCATTGAGACGGG
>CABQHF010000177.1 GCA_902463905.1 uncultured Faecalibacterium sp.
ACCTGCCAGGGGTAGATGTCCTTGTGCCAGAAGTTGCCCTCCTTGGTGCGGGGCTGGGTGAGCAGCTGGCTGCGGATGGTGTCGATGGCCTTGCGGTACTTCTCATCCCCGAAGATATCGTACAGGATGAACAGGTTCTTGCCCTGGTTCACGTTGTCCAGATTGTACTCCTTGGGGTCATAGGTCTTGATGGAGCCGTCCTCCTGCACAAAGTAGTCGATGAAGTCCCTGGAAAAATCCAGATACTTCTTGTCGCCGGTGGTGTTATACAGGCTCAGGCAGGCGGTGATCATGCAGCCGTCGATGTAGTTCCACTTGTTGGGCTTGCCGCTGCGCACCTTCTCGATGTTCCACATGGGTGCCTCGGCGCTGGAATTGGCGATCAGGTAGTCCACATAATCGCCCAGCATGGACAGGATCTCTTCATGGGTCATGGCATTAGTCCTCCTCAAAATGGCCGACATTGACAAAGTGCAGGCGCTCGCCCTCGTAGCCCTCGATCTTCACGTTGTGCAGGTCGATCTCCTTGACGTTCTCGGCGTAGATGGCCAGCTTCTTCACCAGCGGGCGGTTGTCGGCCATGGCGGCCTGGCCCTCCCTGGCATCGGGGTCAAAGGTGATGGTCACATTCTTCATGGAAACGCGCTCGATGGGCTGTTCCGGCAGGCCGTCAAAGTAGCAGCCGGCAAACTGTGCATCGGTTGCCACGATGTCCTCCATGGTCAGGCTGCCCAGCCTGGGGGTGTACTCGTCCACCGGCATGGCGTCGCGGCACTGCACATAGGGGCCGTGGCCGTCCGGGTCACAGAAGTAGAACATATTGATGACGAAGGGGGCCTTGACCCCGCGCATCTCCACATTGCGGAACACCAGCCCGTCGATGACGGCGGTGTTGCCGCGGCCGCGGCGGGTCTTGACCCGCAGGCCGCGGTCGGTGTGATCCATCAGGCACTGGGTGACCACCATGTCTTTTACGCCGCCGCTCATCTCGCTGCCGATCACGATGCCGCCGTGGCCCTTGTCCAGCAGGCAGTTGCGGATGACCGTGTGTTCGCAGCTCTTCTTGAGCTTCATGCCCAGGAACACCTTGCTGGCCTTCATGGCGATGCAGTCGTCGCCCACATGGATGTTCACGCCGATGATGCGGGTGTACTCGCAGCTTTCGGGGTCGATGCCGTCGGTGTTGGGGGCGTTGTAGGGGTTGTTGATGTTGAAGTTGAGCAGGTCGAGGTGCTTGACGAAGATGGGGTGGATGGTCCAGGAGTAGCTGTTCTGCACCGTAATGCCGTGCAGGCAGACGTTCTCGCTGTCCACCATGGCCACTGCGCGGGGGCGCCATGCAATGCGCTTGACCTTGGGGTTCACCCACCAGTCGCCGTTCTGGGCGTCACAGTCCAGGGTGCCCTCACCGGTGACCACGACGTCGTGCACCTGGGTGATGTTCAAAAGCCCTGCAAAGCTGCTCAGCGGGTTGCCCTCCCAGCCGGTCAGGTAATACTCGTCCACCTCGTTCTCGCTGGGCAGCACGCCGGGCAGGATGGGGTAGTGGGTGCGGTCGTTGTCGCCCAGCAGCACGGCACCCTTTTCCAGATACAGGGTGGTGTTGCTCTTCATGAACAGGCTGGCGGTGCGGTAGCGGCCGGCGGGCAGATACACGGTGCCGCCCTTGGGGCAGGTGGACAGGGCCGCCTGCAGCTTGCCGGTGTTGTCGGTCTCGCCATCGGCCACCAGGCCGTAGCGGGAAGCATCCACAAAGAAGGTCTCGGCTTCGGTGACAAAGGTCAGGCTCAGGGTCTCGCCTTCGGCCTGTACGCCCACGGTGTATTCGGTGCCGGGCAGCAGGGAGAACAGGGAGAACACGTTGGTGTTGCAGGCCTCATAGACGGTCTCGCCGTTCAGGGTGACGGTGAACGGATGGGCCGGGCGGAAACACAGGCCGTTTTCCAGCTCGAACACGGCGCTGCGGGTCATGGAACGGATAAGGGACAGGTTCATGAGAAAACCTCCTGATAAATGGTTTCGTCTTGCCCGTGCAAGGCGGGCATGATATGATAAAAAGAAAAGCGGATATGCGCGGAGGAACCAGAGGATGAAGGCAGAACAGGAAAAGGAAAAGATCAGCGCAAAGGTCCGGGCGGCGGCCCTGCACCTGAACGGCAACCGGCTGCAGCTGCCCACCGATGAGGACAGCTGTTATATCATACTGGTGGCAGAAAGCGGCTGCGCGCTGCAGTATGCAGAGCAGACCATCCTGCTCAACCCCGGCAGCACGCTGCTGCTGGGGCCAGGCGGGGGCAGTTTGCAGCAGACGGGCAGCGCAGCGCCGGAGCTGGTGGGCTGCTGCTTCCCGCTGGGTGCTTTGCACGAGCAGAGCAGCCAGACCCAGCGGGATTTCTCCCGGCTGTTTGAGCCGGAGCAGGTCGCTGTGCTGTACGGTTCCGTGCAGTGGAACAACCGGGTGCGCACCCTGCTGGAGCTGATGCGCACCGCCATGGCCGAGCCGGATTATCCGGGTGCGCTGTACCTGCTGCTGGTGCTGCACTATATCGAGCAGGAGTGCATCGCGGAGAGCAACGCGGTGGCCCGGCCCCACAACAAGACGGTGGAGCGGGTCTGCGATTATCTGGCGGCCAACTACCGCCAAAAGTTCTCCCTCAGCGAGGTGGCAGCACGGTTCTACCTGTCGCCCTACTACCTCAGCCGCCTGTTCAAGCGGGTGACGGGGCAGTCCATCGTGGACTACCTCAACAACCGCCGCATCGAGGCTGCCCAGAAGCTGCTGGAGACCACCGAACTGAGCATCAGCGCCGTGGCCGAGCAGACCGGCTTTGCCAGTGCGGCGCATTTCCGCCGCGTGTTCCACGAGGTAATGGGCACCGGCCCGCTGCAGTACCGCAAGGCGCATAAGAAATGATGCGTTTTCCTGCGGAAAACAGGATGCAGCCCTTCGGGCTTATAATGCCGCAATAAAACACCCCCTGTGCCCTTTACGGGAATGGCACAGGGGGTGTTGTTTGCATCAGATGCTCTTTGCGCAGCGGGACAGGGGCTTAGCCCTTGACGGCACCAGCAGAGATACCTTCAACGAACTGGTCCTGTGCACAGAAGAAAACGATCAGCTGCGGCAGGATGGAGATCAGGGACAGAGCAAGGATCTTGTTCCAGGCGAAACCGGTATCACCGTCCATGGACAGCTTGACGAACAGGGACATGGGGTACTTGCCGGGGGTGCTGACGTAAAGCAGCGGGCCCATGAAGTCGTTGCAGCTCCACATGAACTGGAACAGTGCGCAGGACACCAGAGCGGGTCCCAGCATGGGCACGATGACCTTGTACAGGGTCTGGAAGGAGGAGCAGCCGTCGATGGCGGCAGCCTCGTCCAGATCACGCGGGACATTGCGCATGAACTGGATCAGCTGGTAGACGAAGTAGGTCTCGGTAGCAAAAGCGCAGTGAACCCAGATAGCCAGGTAGAAGGGGCTGTCCAGCCAGCCGAACTTGTTGTACAGCAGGTACTGCGGCACGTTCAGCACGACCTGGGGCAGGAACAGGGTGGCCAGCATGATGTTGAACAGCAGCTTGCGGCCGGGGAAGTCGAAACGGCCAAAACCGTAAGCGGCAACACAGGCAGACACGACCGTGCAGATCACCTTGGGCAGCACATAGCTGTAGGTGTTGAGCATGGCCTGCAGGATGTTGATGGAACCGCCGAAGTTGTTCAGCGCGTTCTTGTAACCATCCAGGGTGGGGTGCTTGATCCACAGGCTGATGCCGGCAAAGATCTCGCTGTTTTCTTTAAAGGTAGCACTGATCATCCACAGCAGGGGGTAGATCATGATGAGACCCACCAGGATCAGCACGAAATACTTGAAGAAGGTTGCGATTTTATTCGATGCTTTCATTCCCATACGGGTCACCTTACCTTTCGTCAGAGTAGTAGACCCACTTCTTCTGGCTGGTGAATGCAATGATCGTCAGGATGCAGACGATGATGAACATGATCCATGCCAGAGCGGATGCCATACCCATGTCATAAGACTTGAATGCGTAGTTGTAAACCAGCAGAGAGATCAGCGTGGTGGAACCACGGGGGCCGCCGTTGGTGATGATGTACGGGCCATTGAACTCCTGGAAAGCCTGGCAGATCTG
>CABQHF010000178.1 GCA_902463905.1 uncultured Faecalibacterium sp.
CCCCAACGGTGCCTGCCTGCAGCTGGGCATCGGCGGTATGCCCAACGCCATCGGCGGCCTCATTGCCCAGAGCGATCTGAAAGACCTTGGCGTGCATACCGAAATGTATGTGGACGCCTTTGTGGACATTGCCAAGGCCGGCAAGATCACCGGTGCATGCAAGCAGCTGGATAAGGGCCGTCAGGTGTACGCTTTTGGTGCAGGCACCCAGAAGATGTATGATTACCTCAACGACAACCCGGAGTGCATGTCCGCTCCTGTGGACTACACCAACGATATCCGCAGCATCTCCGCGCTGGACAACTTCATCTCCATCAACAACGCAGTGGATATCGACCTGTTCGGCCAGGTGAATGCAGAGAGCGCCGGCATCAAGCATATTTCCGGTGCAGGCGGCCAGCTGGATTTCGTGCTGGGTGCTTACCTGTCCAAGGGCGGCAAGAGCTTTATCTGCCTGTCCTCCACCTTCTTTAATAAAAAGACCGGTCAGCTGGAGAGCCGCATCCGCCCCACCCTGGAGAACGGCAGCATCGTTACCGATACCCGTGCCAATGTGCACTATCTGTGCACGGAGTATGGCTGTGTGAACCTGAAGGGCCTGACCTCTTGGGAAAAGGCCGAGGCTCTGATCAGCGTGGCACACCCGGACTTCCGGGAGCAGCTGATCCAGGAAGCAGACAAGCTGCACATCTGGCGCAGAAGCAATAAAATCTGATAAGCGTCGAAGGGCATCCTGCAGCCCCCGACGGGAATGGAGTTTGCCATGATCGACAAAAAACCGCACATCAAGCCCTATCTTTACGGGATGCTTGCCGGGTTTGGGGCCATCTCCCTGAGCATCATCTTCTTTTTTCTGATTTACCGCTTTGACGGCTTCGGGAATGCCATCTCCACACTGACGGACATTCTGATGCCGTTCATCTACGGCGCCGTCATCGCCTACCTGCTCAAGCCGGTGTGCAACACCATCGAGGCGTTCCTGCGCCGGTTCATTCCCGAAAAGATGAAAAGCCTGATCAACGCCTTGTCCGTGACCTTCACCATCCTGTTTGGACTGCTGCTGGTGTACGCCCTGTTTATGATGATCGTGCCCCAGCTGATCACCAGTGTCACCACCCTGTACTACACCGCCCAGCGAAACCTTGCCAAGTTTGTCCAGTGGGCCAACCATGTGGAGTTCTTTGAGCAGAACACCCAGATCATGGATCTGCTGAACTCTACCTACGACACCGTCAGCACCAGTATCGACACCCTGGTCAAGACCAAGCTGCTGCCCTCCATGCAGAACATCCTCAGCGGCGCACTCAGCGGCGCAGCCCTGGGGGTGCTGAACGTGGTGGTCGTGCTGAAGAACCTGGTCATCGGCATCATCGTGGCGGTGTATATGCTGGCCAGCCGCAAGCGGTTCGTGCAGCAGGGCAAGATGGTGCTGTACAGCGTGGTAAAGCCCCGGTGGGCCAGCCTGATCACCGAGGAAGTGAAGTACGCCGACCGGATGTTCGGGGGCTTTATCAATGGCAAGATCCTGGATTCTGCCATCATCGGCCTGCTGTGCTATATCGGCTGCCTGATCTTCAAGTTCCCCAGTGCCCTGCTGGTGTCGGTGATCATCGGCGTCACCAACGTCATCCCCTTCTTCGGGCCCTTTATCGGTGCCGTCCCGGCCACGCTGCTCATCCTGATCCAGAACCCCATCAAAGCGCTGTGGTTCGTCCTGTTCGTGCTGGTGCTCCAGCAGGTGGACGGCAACATCATCGGACCCAAGATCCTGGGCAACACCACCGGCCTTTCCAGCTTCTGGGTGCTGTTTGCCATCCTGCTGTTTGGCGGCCTGTGGGGCTTTGCCGGCATGATCGTGGGCGTGCCGCTGTTCGCCGTGATCTACGACGTGATCAAAAAGCTGGTCATTCACGGTCTGCGCCGCAACGAAGAGCTGGATATGCTCAACACCTATCACGACAACTTCGGCGACCCGGAGGATGATTCTCCCGCACCGGAAGCCCCGGCGCAGGCCCCCTCCGCCGACAAAACGTAAGCATCTTCCCTGCCCCGTACCGGCTCCCCGGTGCGGGGCTTTTTGCTGTCGCCGGGTCGTTACGCAAACGATTTGAAATAGCCTCCGCTGCGCTCTGGCCGTTCCTCATCATTTCTCTCACCGGCAGAACAAAGCCCCTGCATCCGGTCGGGACGCAGGGGCTTTGTTCCGTTTTATGATGTCTGCCGCTGATTACTTTTCAATGGGCTGCGAGGGCTTCCAGTCCTTATAGTTCTCGTAACGGCTCTCGCGGATCTTGGTATGGGACCAGATCTCGTCTGCCGTGGGCTGCCAGTTGGCAGCGTAGCTCTTGCACTTCTCGCACAGATGCTCCACGCTCTCCGGCGACTGCAGGTCGGTGCTGTGGGCACCGGTCTCGTGCACCATCTTCTGCAGCAGCTCGGGGTTCTCCAGCATCGGGCAGGGACGCAGGTGGTTCTTGTTGAAGGGCTGGCCGTTGTGGTAAGCCATGAACAGCGGGCTGTGCAGGATCTCCAGAATGCTCTGGTCGTGGATGTTGGCGTTGGAATAGTGGATGAACACGCAGGGCTCTGCGTCGCCGGCCGAGTTGATGTGGAAGTAGTTGCGGCCGCCGGCAATGCAGCCGCCCACAAACTCACCGTCGTTCTGGAAGTCCATGGGGTAGAACGGGATGTCGCACTCCTCGGAACGCAGGTAGCGGATGCGCTTGATCATATACTGGCGCTGTTCCGGGGTGGGCATCAGTTCCGGGGCCGCCTCGTTGCCCACGGGCATGTAGTGGAAGTAGAAACCGAAGTGTGCACCCTTGTCGCACAGAAAGCGCATGAACGCGTCATTGGTAACGGCCTCAATGTTCTGGCTGGTGTAGCAGATAGAGGTGCCAAAGAGGATGCCGTATTTCTTCAGCAGGTCCATGGCATTCATGACGGCGGCGTAGTGGCCCTCACCCCGGCGTGCATCGTTGGTCTCCGGGGTGCCCTCGATGGACAGCATAAAGGCGATGTTGCCCAGACGCTGCACTTCCTGGCAGAAGGGCTCGTCGATGAGGGTGGAGTTGGTGTAGATGGCAAACTGCACGTCGTTGTGCTTCTCGGCCAGCTTCAGGACATCCTTCTTGCGCACCAGGGGCTCACCGCCGGTCAGCATGTACAGGTACACGCCCAATTCCTTGCCCTGGGTGATGATTTTGTCCATATCCTCAAAGCTCAGATTGTTCTTGTGGCCGTACTCGCCGGCCCAGCAGCCCACGCAGTGCATGTTGCAGGCGGAGGTGGGGTCGAACAGGATCAGCCAGGGGATATTGCACTGGTACTTCACACGGTTCTCACGGATGGTCTTGGTGCCCCGGAAAAAGGCCTCGTAGCCCAGGTTCAGGGCAGTAGTGCGGGCCACATGGGGGTCGGTCTGGTCCAGCACGCAGTTGATCAGCTTGGACCACTTGCTGTTGGGGTCGCTCAGGGTCTTTTTGGCGTGCTCGTAGGTCTCATCGCTGAAAGAGCCGCCGTAGAACTGCTTTGCCAAGTCCACGATCTGGCACATGGTCTTTTCGCGATCCTTATCTGCACGGGAAAACACCACGTCCACCAGTTTGCCAACGGCAGCGCGCTGCATGTTATGAGTCAAATTCTCAAGAGAAGTGTTCATAAGTCGTTTTCCTCCAAACAGTTTCCTTTGAAATTGTCCTTTTCCTTTATGATTTTATAAGTATATGGTATCACGTTCTGTCAAAAGGTGCCATAATCAGAAAATACGCCGTGATGGAAAACCCATCACGGCGCACCGTTTGATAAGATTCTGTGTTTTTTCTGCTGTTTCCGGGGAGTTAATCCTCGTTCCGCGCAGCAGCGCTCCGATTGCTGGCCAGCCGGCACAGCGCCCGGCGCAGGTCACCGTGGATCATCGTGCTCAGTTGTGCGACCATCACAGCCGGGTCGGCCTTCATATCCCGCCGGATCCACTCCAGCGTCATTCCCACCAGTGCATACTTGTAAAAATCCACCACGAACTGCTTGTCAGCATCCTGCACCGTGATGTCCTGGCATTCACGGTTGGTGAATTCCTTCAGGACAGGATCCAGCAATCTATAAAGGTACTGCTCCACCTGTTCGCGGCCCACCGAAC
>CABQHF010000179.1 GCA_902463905.1 uncultured Faecalibacterium sp.
CCGCCCTTGGCGTAGGGGCAGATCAGGTCAACGACCTTGATGCCGGTCTCCAGGATCTCGGTGGTGGACTGCTGCTCCTCGTAGCTGGGAGCCGGGCGGTGAATGGGCCAGTAGGCATCCGGGGTGGGGGCGGGCTTGTTATCCACCGGCTCGCCCAGCAGGTTGAACACGCGCCCCAGACACTGGTCGCCTACGGGCACCTTGATGGACTCGCCGGTGTCCACGGCATCTGTGCCGCGCACCAGACCATCGGTGCTGCTCATGGCGATGCAGCGGGCCACGTTGTCGCCGGTCAGCTGCGCGACCTCCACCACCAGCTTCTGGCCGTGGTTGTCGATCTCAATGGCGTTGAGCAGCTCCGGCAGCTCGCCATCCTTGAACTGGATGTCCAGCACCGGGCCAATGACCTGGATCACCTTGCCGATATGTTTTTCGGACATAGGCTACAACTCCTTATCTTTCAATAATGCAAATGCTAAATCGTCAGCGTCCTCGCCCTCTCAGGCCGCTTCGCGTCCAGCTCTCCCAAAGGGCGAGCCTCTGGCGAAACCGGAAACTTTGCACAGACTGCCAAGGCCTCTCCCTTTGGGAGAGGTGGCATTGCGTAAGCAATGACGGAGAGGGCGAGCCGCCTTTAAATCTCCGCACCGGCCACGATCTCGGTGATCTCCTGCGTGATGGCAGCCTGCCGGGCACGGTTGTAATACAGGTTGAGATGGTCGATCATCTCACCGGCGTTCTTGGTGGCGGCGTCCATGGCGGTGCGGCGGGCGGCCAGCTCACTGGCCACGCTCTCACACACAGCGCCATACACGATACCGGCCACATACTCCGGGATGATCGCACGGAACACTTCCTCGCTGCTGGGCTTGTACAAAATCTGGCTGCGGCGGGCCTCGGCCTTCTGCTGCTCCGTGGGCTCGATGCTCAGGGGCAGCACCTCCATGGTGGAAGCCGTCTGGGTCATCATGGAGTCGAACCGGGTGTAGCAGATCTTCACCGCGTCGTACTCGCCTTTGCAGTAGCCCTCGGTGATCCGGCGGGCCAGCTGGAAGCATTCGCCCACCGTGATGTCCGCCGCCAGCAGCACCTCCTGGGTGAACAGGGGCACCTCGTGGTGGACGAAGTATTCCGCCGAGCGCTTGCCGATGGGCAGCACCACCACGTCCCCTGCTTCCTGCTGTGCCTGCCTGAGCACGTTGGAGTTGTACCCGCCGGCCAGGCCGCGGTCGCCTGCAATGACGATGAGCAGGGTCTTTTTGATCTCTGCACGGCGCAGGTACGGGTTGCGGGCGCGGGGGTCTGCCGCTGCGATCTCGGTCAGGGTCTTATGCAGCGTTTCAAAGTAGGGTCGGCTGTGCTCGACCCGCTCCTTGGCACGGCGCATTTTGGAGGAAGCCACCAGCTCCATGGCCTTGGTGATCTGCATGGTGCTCTCTACGCTTTTGATGCGCAGCTTGATGTCCTTCATGGAACCAGCCATGCGTTACGCCTCCTTCCCTTTAATGCGCCTTGACAAAGCTGTCGGTATAGGCCGTGAGCACGCTCTTGAGCTGCTCTTCGGTGTCCTTGTCCAGATTGCCGGTGGTGCGGATGGTCTCCATGACGGCGGCACCGGCGGCATCGTTGTCCAGATACTCGTACAGGCTCTTCTCGTACTCCGACACATCCGGCACCTTGACCTTCACGAGGTAGTCGTGGATGGTCGCATACAGGATGGCCACCTGCTTTTCCACCGGCACAGGGGCCGAGCGGTTCTGCTTGAGCACCTCCACAATGCGTTCGCCCTGGGCCAGACGAGCCTTGGTGTCGGCGTCCAGATCGGAACCGAACTGGGCGAAGGACTGCAGCTCACGGTACTGGGAGTAGATCAGCTTCAGGGTACCGGCCACCTTCTTCATGGCCTTGATCTGGGCGTTGCCGCCGACACGGGACACCGAGATGCCGGGGTTGACGGCCGGCATGATGCCGGAATGGAACAGTTCCGTTTCCAGGAAGATCTGGCCGTCGGTGATGGAGATGACGTTGGTGGGGATGTAGGCGGAAACGTCGCCCGCCTGCGTCTCGATGATGGGCAGTGCCGTCAGGCTGCCGCCGCCCAGCTCATTGGAGAGCTTGGCTGCGCGTTCCAGCAGACGGGAATGCAGGTAAAAGACATCGCCGGGGTAAGCCTCACGTCCCGGAGGACGGCGGATCAGCAGCGACAGGGCACGGTAAGCCACGGCGTGCTTGGACAGGTCATCGTAGATGATCAGGACGTGCTTGCCCTGATGCATGAAGTACTCGCCCATGGCACAGCCGGAGTAGGGTGCGATATACTGCAGGGGCGACAGCTCGGACGCTGTAGCGGACACCACGATGGTGTAGCTCATGGCACCGGCCTCCGTGAGGCTCTGCACCAGGTTTGCCACGGTGGAACGCTTCTGGCCGATGGCAACGTAAATGCAGAGCACGCCCTTGCCCTTCTGGTTGATGATGGTATCGGACGCGATGGTGGTCTTGCCGGTCTGGCGGTCGCCGATGATCAGCTCACGCTGGCCGCGGCCGATGGGGATCATGGAGTCGATGGCCTTGATGCCGGTCTGCAGCGGCTCCTTGACCGGCTGGCGGTCGATGATGCCGGGAGCACGGCTCTCAATGGCGCGGAACTCGGTGGTCTCGATGGGGCCTGCGCCGTCGATGGGCTGGCCCAGCGCGTTGACCACGCGGCCGATCATGGCATCGCCCACCGGCACGGACACCACCTTGCCGGTGCGCTTGACAGTGCTGCCTTCCTTGATGCCGACGTCGGAGCCCAGCAGAACGATGGAGACGGTGTTCTCCTCAAGGTTCTGGGCCATGCCGTATTCGCCGTTATCAAACTGGAGCAGCTCACCTGCCATGCACTTTTCCAGACCACTGGCGCGGGCAATGCCGTCGCCCACCATAATGACCGTGCCGGTCTCGCTCTGCTCGATGGCATTTTCATAATGCTTGATCTGCGCACGGATGATCTTGGAGATCTCTTCAGGTTTCAGTTGCATCTTTGTTTGTTCACCACTCAATTCTTAAAAATCTTTCGGGTGGAAATTCGATCACAGTGTCACGGAAGCAATATCCCTGCGCAGGGCGGACAGACGGTTCTGCACCGTGCCGTCCAGCTCGGTGCCTTCGATATCCAGCCGGATGCCGCCCAGCACTGCCGGATCGACCTTTGTTTTCAGGTCGATGGTCTTGCCGGTGAGCTTTTCCAGCTTTTCGTGCAGGCTCTTTGCCTGCTGCTCCGTCATTGCCACTGCAGTGGTCGCCGTTGCTTCCAGAATGCCGTGCGCCTGATTGTAGCGCACACGGTAAGCCCGTGCGCAGCCGGACAGCTCCCGCAGGGTGCCCTTCTCGCACAGGATCTTTAAAAAGTTCAGCACATAGAGGTGGACCTGCCCGCGCAGGGCTTCGTCCAGCAGGCCGCAGCGCTCCTTTTTGGGGATGCTGGGGGTGCTGAGCAGCCGCAGGTAGTCCGGGTTTTGCTTCAGAAGCTGTTGCACCTCGTCAAGTTCGCCCAGAATGCGGGTCTCCAGCCCTTCCTCTGCCGCCAGATCGTACAGACTGCCGCCGTACATCTTTGCAGTTTCGGTCATGATGCTTCACCCACGTTTTTGATAAATTCGTCGATCAGGTCCTTGTGGTCCTTCTCGCTGATCTCGCGCTCCACCACCTTGGATGCGATCTCCATGGCGATGCCGCCGATCTCGTCCTTGACCTCGTTCACGGCCTTCTTGCGCTCCTGCGCAATGTCGGCCTCGGCCTTCTGCTTCAGCGCAGCGGCCTGTGCGCGGGCCTCGCCCACGATCTCTTCCGAGCGGGCGGTGGCGGTCTTTTGCGCCGTAGCTACGATCTGGTTGGCCTCGGTGCGGGCGTTCTGCAGGTTCTGCTCGTACTCCGCCTTCATGGCTTCAGCCTCGGTGCGCAGCTTCTGCGCATCTGCGATCTCGCTGTCGGCCTTGGCCTTGCGGTCGGCGATCACCTGTTTGATCGGCTTCAGCAGGAACTTTTTGAAGATGACCAGCTGGATCATCAGGTTGCAGATCTGGGCCAGAAAGGTCCAGCCATCCAGCG
>CABQHF010000180.1 GCA_902463905.1 uncultured Faecalibacterium sp.
TCATGGGCAACATCGCCCACGAGCTGCGCACCCCCATGACCACCATCAAGGGCTTTGTGGACGGCATGCTGGACGGCACCATCCCGCCCGACATGCAGAACCATTATCTGCAGCTGGTCAGCGAGGAGACGGGCCGTCTGGCCCGTCTGATCCAGAATATGCTGGATCTGTCCAAGCTGGAAAGCGGCGAATATCAGGTCAATGCCCGGATGTTCAACATCTGGGATACCCTCACCGGCGTGGCGCTCTCGGCCGAGCAGCGCATCAACGACGGCATGATCGAGATCGAGGGCCTGACCATGGACGAAAAGGCGCTGGTGTACGCCGACCCGGACCTGATCCATCAGGTGGTGTACAACCTGCTGGACAACGCCATCAAGTTCACCCCGGCGGGCGGCACCATCCGCTTCAGCGTGGAAAAACTGGGCCCGGAAACCGAGATCGCCGTCTGGAACTCCGGTCAGGGCATCAGCCCGGAGGCACTGCCCTATGTGTTCCAGCGCTTCTACAAGGAGGACCGCTCCCGCGGCCTGCACGCCCGCGGCGCGGGCCTGGGCCTGAACATCTGCAAGGTGCTGGTCAACCTGTCCGGCGGACAGATCCGGGTGGAGAGCCAGCAGGGCGAGTGGTGCCGGTTCGTATTCACCCTGCCCTCGCAGGCCCCGAACCCCGGCGGCATGAAGCGCCTGCCTGACGAGGCCGGCGGTGCCCCTGCCGTGGAGGACCCGGCCAGCATGAAACCGGTGGAATAACCGCACAGCCAGACTGCCCGGACGTCAGGGCGGTCTGGCTGTTTTGTGTTTTGCGTCGGAGGTCATTTCAAATCGTCACCACGCCTCCCGTAGGGCGAAAAGAAGGAGGGTGGATGGACATTTCTTTCCAATTACGACTTTTCGGTGAAAAACAGGCTGTCAGGTTTGATTTTTTGTGCGTTTTCATGTAAACTAAAGATATCCATGCCCCGGTATTCCGCAAACCGCAAAACCGGGAAAATACCGGGCCTGTGAGGATAAAAACTTTTGAATATAACGGAGCGTAACGATATACTATGGCGATTGTAAGTCCTTCGATCCTTTCGGCTGATTTTGGCAAGCTGGGCGCGGACTGCCGCACGGTGCTGGACGCCGGTGCACAGATGCTGCACTACGATGTGATGGACGGCCACTTTGTGCCCAACATCAGCTTTGGCGTGCCGGTGCTCAAGAGCCTGCACAAGACCCTGCCGGATGCTTTTTACGATGTGCATCTGATGATCAGCCATCCGCTGCAATACGCAGAGCCTTTCATCAAGGCGGGCGCGAGCCTGTATAACTTCCATCTGGAGTGCGAGGACGATATCCGGCAGACGCTGGATGCCGTGAAGGCACTGGGCTGCAAGACGGGCCTGACCATCAAGCCCGGCACCGCCCCGGAGGCGCTGGCCCCCTATCTGGACCAGCTGGACCTGGTGCTGGTGATGAGCGTGGAGCCCGGCTTCGGCGGCCAGAAATTCATGCCCTCGGCACTGGACAAGCTGCGCTGGCTGAAAGCTGAGCGCGAAAAGCGCGGCCTGCACTACCTGCTGGAAGTGGACGGCGGCGTGGACGACACCACCGCCCCGCTGTGCGTGGAGGCCGGCGCCGATGTTCTGGTGGCAGGCAGCGCCGTGTTCGGCAAGGGCGACATGGCCGGTGCCGTGCGCCGTCTGGCTGCCCTGTGAGAGGAAGCATTGTATGGATGAAGCATTGATCCGGGAGCAGGAACAGCAGCTGCAGAAAACCGGAAAATATTACAAGCATATCCGCTGGATGGCGGTGCCGCCGCTGTGCATGGCCTGCTACCTGTACGGCCTGCGCCCGCTGCTGCTGTGCGGCATCGCCATGCTCACCGGCAACCTGTGCGACCGTCTGGTGTCGCTGCTGCGGCACCGCGTGTACGAGAACAGCGACATGTCCAACGAGAGCTTTGGCCTGGTCATCGCTCTGCTGATGCCGGTCACCGTGGACATCTATGTCCTGATCGTGGCCGTGCTTGCCGGTGTGCTCATCGGCAAGGAAGTCTTTGGCGGCTACGGCAGCTACCCCTTCAACCCGGCAGCCGTGGGCTATGCCGTGGCGGCGGTGTCCTGGCCGGAACAGGTGTGCCGCTACCCGCAGCCCTACACCGCCATCCCGCTGTGGGACGCCTCCGGCGTGCCGGTGTCCAGCGTGATCGAAGATACCCTGCGCAGCGGCGGTATGCTGAACTACAGCACGCTGGCGCTGGGTCTGGGCGAATATGCCGCACCCATGGGCACCGGTGCAGCGCTGGTGCTGCTGGCCTGTGGGCTGTTCCTGTGGACCCAGAAGGATGCCCACATCTCGGCCTCGGTGAGCTTTCTGGTCACCTGCGGCCTCATCGCGTTCTTCTTCCCCCGGCAGGCAGGCCTGGCCGACAGCGCGGTGCTGGTCAATGCACTGCCCCGTCTGCAGTGCGTGCGGGACGAGCTGCTCACCGGTGCTGTCCTGTTCAGCGCGGTGTTCCTGTTGAATGAACCCTACACCTGTGCCCACCACCGGATGGGGCGCATCCTGTACGGTGTGCTGGTGGGTGTGGCGAGCATGGGCTTCCGCTATTACGGCGTGTATGAGACCGGTGTGTGCTTTGCGCTGCTGGCCGTCAACAGCATCTCGGCCTGGATCGACCGCACCGAAATGCGGCTGTACCGTCTGCTGTACCATCTGCCCGCACCCGGTGCCGGAAAGGAGGCTGCAGAATGAAAAAAGCGACCGCAGAACTGATCCTGAAGGATCCCGACCGTTTTGCCCACCACGACCGTGTGTTCCTGAATAACCCCGTGGTCATGCAGGGCATGGGCCTGGCTCCACTGGTGGTCGTGGCCACCTCCGGCCAGAACGCTTTGATGTTGGCAGCCGCGGTCACGCTGCTGCTGGTGCCATCCCGTGTGCTGGCCTGCCTGCTGAGCCGTCTGGTGCCTTTGCACGACGAGGATCCGGCCCCGCAGGAACTGCAGAAGAAGCTGCTGCCCCGTGCGCTGGTGTACAGCCTGAGCGCGGCGGTGGTGTATCTGATCGCCTATCCCATCCTGAACGCAGCCTTTGGCACCAGCTTGCTGAGCCTGGGCATCTACCTGCCCATGCTGGTGGTGGAGCCGCTGCTGACCTACCGTTTCGGCCGTGTGCAGGAGACGGTGCACAAGGCAGTGTCCAAGGGCCTGCGCATCACGGTGGGCTACGCGCTGCTGCTGGTGCTGCTGGGCTGCGTGCGCGAGTGTCTGGCACTGGGTACGGTGTTCGGCACCCCGGTGGGCAGCCGGGCCGTGCTGCCCATGGCAAGTATGCCGGCGGGCGGCTTCATCGTGCTGGGTGTGCTGTGTGCTGTGTGGCGCGCACTGGCGTCCCGGCGCAAGGCCTATCTGGTCAGAGAGGCACGCAGCCTTGCGGACGTGCATGCACAGAAGGAGGCTGACGGCGAACGATGAGAGATGTTGTGAATGCCTGGGTGGTGTTCTTTGGCTACGCGGTGCTGGCCGTGTTTGCCCAGAACGCCATCTTTACCCGTGCACTGGGTGTGTCCCGGCTGGTTCAGCTGGTGGGCGACGACCGCACCAGCAGCTGGCTGTTCGGCCTGCAGCTGTGCCTCACCCAGGTGCTGGTGGCTCCGCTGGCCTGGTACGCCGGCAGCTGGATCGTCCCGCTGGAAAACCGGGCGCAGCTGCGCCCGCTGGTGTATGTGGCCTCCATCGCGGTGGTCTGCATCGCGGAGGAACTGCTGCTCGGCCTGGGCCACCGCCTGCCCCTTGCGGGCAAACTGCTGCGCATCGTGCCCGCTGCCGGCCTGAACAGCTGTGTGCTGGGCACCGTGCTGGTGGAGCGCACCCAGACCTTTACGCTGGTGCAGAGCCTGGGCTTTGGCCTGGGCAGCGGCGTGGGCTATCTGCTGGCCGTGCTGCTGGTCACCGAGGCGCAGTACCGCCTGCGCAGCAAGGCCATTCCCTCTGCTTTCCGCGGCTTGCCCATCACGCTGGTGTATATCGGCGTGCTGGCGCTGGCCATTTATGGCTTTACCGGCCATTCGGTGATCCTGT
>CABQHF010000181.1 GCA_902463905.1 uncultured Faecalibacterium sp.
TGATGGCGTCGTCGATGTCCTTGGTCTCAGCGCTGTCGATGGTGAAGATGGGCAGAGCGCGCAGATCCATGCGGCCCTCACAGTCGGCCTCGGTCACCTCGGCGTTTTCCAGCTTCTTGGCCTCTTCGCGGACCTTATCCGGGAAACGGCTGCGGATGTCCTGCGCATAGAGCAGAGCCTTGGCGCAGCGCTTGGCCTCGTCGGAGCTGCCAAAGCGCATGGCCACGCCCACGCGGTGATCTTCCTGCCGGTTGCCGCGCTGCAGGATCTCCACAGCCACTTTGTCGCCGTCCTTGGCACCGCCCTCGCAGTCGCGCATCATCCGCATGGAGATGGCGGGGCAGTCATCGGGCACGAACTTCAGCATGCCCTCCACACGGCGGACGGTGCCCACCAGATCGTTCTTTTCCTCCAGCACGGCCAGGATCTCGCCCTCGTCGCTGCCTTCCACACGGGGGTGCTCAAACTTTTCCACCAGCACCTTATCGCCGGGCATAGCACCACGGGTGAAGCGGCCCGGGATAAAGATATCGCTGGTGCCGTCCTCCAGCATCACAAAGGCAAAATTCTTGCCCAGCTTGACCACCTTGCACAGCAGGGCCTTGTCGGCGCGGCCGGAGCGCACCGTAAAGAAAACGCCCTGCCGCTGGCAGATCACAGCCTCGTGCACCAGCTGGTCCACAGCCTCCATCACCTTGCGGTCCGAGCCGCGGTCACCGCCGAACTTTGACTTGAGGTCCTTGACGGTGCACGGCTGATTCTGGATCGCGTGCTCAATTTTATCGCGCATTGCCATAATATTTTTCTCCTTGCTCTTCCTGACTGCGGCCTCCGTCGGGCTGCAGCCCTGCCAGTTCCGGGCATTGCTGCCCCCCTTGCTTACGGCAGCCCGAAAAACAGCTGCTCTCTTTTTACATCTGCCTGAATTTTACACAGAAAAACAGCCCCGTCAGAATACGGGGCTGCATGGGGTGCATCAACCTGCCAGACGGCCGGTGAACAGGCAAGCCAGAATTGCCACCACGAAGAAGATGACACCAGCGATGCGGGTCACCTTGGCCAACATCTGGTCTGCCGGGGTCAGGCGTGCATTGTTAGCACCGCCCACACTCCCGTTGATCGCGCCGGAAAGGCCCTGACCATGGGTGTGCTGCATGAGGGTGAGGAACACGATGACCAGCGAAGCGACCAGCAGGACCGCGCCGCCAACGATTTCGATAACAGACATGGATTGAAACGCTCCTTTATTCAAATTGAATGGAAAACTACACAAAAATACAAATATATAGTATCATACCATCTGCAAAAAAGCAAGCATAATTCCCGCATTTATTCCAGCCACTGCAGCGCCGTGCATAACTGGGCAAAGATCGCCGCGCTGGAGACATCTGCCCGGATCCGGCCGTCCTGCAGCACCACGATGGTGTACTGCGGCCTTTCCGCCGGGTAAAAGCCCGCGAACCACAGGTTCTTGCGCTCCTCCCCTTCCTGCGTGAACTGCCCGGTCTGGGCGGTTCCGGTCTTGCCCGCCGCCCCGCCGGGCAGCCCGGCAGCATCCTGCGCCGTGCCCTTGGTCACCGTCTGTTCCAGCATGGCGCGCAGAGCCTGTGCCGTCTGCGCGGAGATCACCCGTTCCGCCTGCGGGTGTGCAAAGGCTGAAAGTTCCTCCCCGGAAACTTCGTCCAGCGTGCAGTCCAGCAGGTAGGGGGTGCGGTAAATGCCATCGTTCGCGATGGTGTTCATCATAGCGGCCACCTGCACCGGTGACGCCAGCAGGCTGCCCTGCCCGAAGCTGAAATTTGCCAGCTGCCCGCTCTGGGCCAGTTCGTCTGCCTCCGGCAGCGCACCGGCCTGCGCGGCAAGGCCTTCCGCCAGCCAGATGCTCTGCCCGAAACCCAGCGCCTGCGCCTGCCGCAGCAGGGTCTGCGCCCCCAGCTGCTGCCCCAGCCGGACAAAATAACCGTTGCAGCTGTGGGCCAGCGCGGATGCAAGGTCCACTTTCCCGTGCGGCACGCCGCCTGCGCAGCGGAAGATCTGCCCGTCCACCACGGCTGCCCCGGTGCAGTCGTACACCGGCGCAAGGCCGGCTTCCAGCGCAGCAGCCGCCAGCACCGGTTTGAACACCGAGCCGACTGCATACGGCTGCAACGCCCGGTTCAGGAAAGGGCTGTCCGCCGTGTCCAGACTGGCCCCCGGATCCTCCGGGTCAAACCCCGGCACACTGACACAGGCCCGCAGCGCTGCCGTGCGGACATCCAGCACCAGGATGCAGCCGGTGGTCATGGACTGCGCCGCCACAGCCTCGGCGGCCCGCTGAACGGAACGGCAGAGGGTCAGCCGGATCCCCACGGCACCACTATCCGCCTGCAGATGCTCCACCGTCTCCCCTGCCCGCAGAGTCCCCTGTGCCGTCACCGGGCAAAGCAGGGTGTCCTGTGCGCCGCTGCCGGTGAGCTGCGCATCCAGCGCTTTTTCCAGCCCGGCCGCACCGTGACCTTCGCTGTTCAGATAGCCCAGCAGCTGCGGGCACAGCGGCACGGCTGCATACCGCCGGGACACCGCATAGCACGAGATGCCCAGCGCGGTCATATCCCGGTTCACCTCCACGAGGAACGGTGCTGCCCGGCTGCGGCTGCGGTACAGCAGAGCCTGTCCATTGGCATCGGTGCAGGCGTACAGGCGGGTGTAGTTTTCCTGCCCCGGAAAACAGAGGGCCATCCAGCGCGTTTCCAGCCCGGTGAGGGGCAGGCCGTGGCAATCGTAAAAGCCGCCCCGCCGGGCAGGCAGCGCAAGGGTGACCGTGCTCTGTGACGCCGCGCGGGCGGCGTAATCCGTACGGGAAGCCAGATAGAACAGCCGACAGAGCACCCCCGCAAAACAGAACAGCAGCGCCGCATACAGCGCCAGCACCCTCCGCCCGGACATGGACACGCCCCCTTTGGGATAGCGTGGGCAGCGGCGGGCCAGACTATACACAAGAAAATACCGCCGCCCGATCTGAGCCGGGCAGCGGCATTCTGACTATGATACTTTATTTATAAAGGATGCTCATAGGGTGACCTTGTGGTAGATCTTCTTGCCCTTCTTGATCACGATGCCCTTCTTGAGCTGCTCCGCGGTGAAACTGACCGTGGGAGCAGCGACCTTTTCGCCATCGATCAGGACACCGCCCTGCACCACCAGGCGGCGGGCCTCGCCGTTGGAGGCAGCCAGACCGGCCTTGACCATCAGGGTCAGGATGCCGATGGAGCCATCGGTCAGGTCAGCCTCGGTCAGCTGGGTACTGGGCATATGATCGGTGTCCATCGCGTTGCCGCTGAACAGGGCACGAGCAGCATTCTGGGCCTTCTCGGCCTCTTCCTTGCCGTGGACCATGCTGGTCAGCTCGTAGGCCAGGATCTCCTTGGCCTCGTTCAGGCGCTGATCCTTCCAGGTGCTCATCTCGTCGATCTGCTCCAGCGGCAGGAAGGTGAGCATCCGGATGCACTTCATGACATCGGCGTCACCCACATTGCGCCAGTACTGGTAGAACTCGAAGGGGCTGGTCTTGTTGGGATCCAGCCAGACCGCATTGCCGGCAGTCTTGCCCATCTTCTTGCCCTGAGAGTCGGTCAGCAAGGTGATGGTCATGGCGTAGGCATCCTTGCCCAGCTTGCGGCGGATCAGCTCGGTGCCGCCCAGCATATTGCTCCACTGGTCATCGCCGCCGAACTGCATGTTGCAGCCGTAGTGCTGGAACATGTAGTAGAAGTCATAGCTCTGCATGATCATGTAGTTGAACTCGAGGAAGGACAGGCCCTTTTCCATGCGCTGCTCATAGCACTTGGCGCGCAGCATGTTGTTGACCGAGAAGCAGGCGCCCACGTCACGCAGCAGCTCCACATAGTTCAGGTTCAGCAGCCAGTCGGCGTTGTTCAGCATCAGAGCCTTGCCGTCCGAAAAGTCGATGAACTTTTCCATCTGCTTCTTGAAGCAGGCGGCATTGTGGGCGATGTCCTCTTTGGTCAGCATCTTGCGCATATCGGTGCGGCCGGAGGGGTCGCCGATCATGGTGG
>CABQHF010000182.1 GCA_902463905.1 uncultured Faecalibacterium sp.
TTTCTGTTCTGATAAGATACCGTCAATGACATCGCCGTTGAGCTTGCCTTCCTTAGCAGTTTCAGGCCTTGCGGCGGGGCCGGCGGTGTTCACCGCGCCCTGCACGAACATCTTGCCCAGATACAGGCTGCACTGGTGCAGGCCGCTGACAAGGCCGAACTTCAGGGTGATGCACTGCCGGGCTGCTCCTCCACATCCCTGGCACCGTCGGCGTCCAGGGTCAGGGGCTTTGCCGGGGCCCTCCCCTGCCAACAGGCACAAAAAAAGCCCCGGAGGGCAGCTTTGCAGCCACACTCCGGGGGAAAGGATGACGAATTATTGTTTACTTGTGGGGGGTCTTAACACGGATAGCGATACCAACATAGCTCTGGGTCTCGTTACGCTTGACCACAACGCCCACCTTAGACCAGGTGCCGCTCTGGTTTACGCTGGCATCGACATTCGTGTCGATATAATTCGACAGTCTCGTCAGAATATCGCTCAGCAGGGTATCCGCATAATCGTACTTGGCAGTGATGGTGATGACCAGATCATCGCCCAGATTATTCACATAGATGCCGCCCACGAATGCATGGTTGCCCAGCTTCCAGACGATCTTGAGATCCTCGTTCAGATGTGCCTCAGCTATTGCACGAAGCTCTGCATCACTGGTCACATGGACGTTCTTCTGGCTGCCGATCTTTTCCATTACTTTCTGCTCTTCGGTCTTTTCAGCGGAACCGCCGCCACCGCCGCCACAGGCGGTAAGCATCAGCAGAGCCATGGCACCTGCCAGTAACAAGGCCGCGAACTTCTTCAGGTTTTTCATAGGATCTCCCTCCAGTCTGGTTGTTTTTGTGGATATGTTTCGTGATTCACGAAGCTGCATCCCCGGCCGGGGACGCTTTCCTTGTCTCAATTATATCGAACAAAAGCCAGGGCTGTCAATGGGGGAGTTTCCTAAAAAATCAGAGGCCGATTCGTGAAAAAGTCACGAAAACAGGTGATATTTGTTGCGCTATTGTAACTGCCATACCAAACTTTGCAAAGAATCTTTGCCGCTTGGAATTTTCTGCCACCGGCCCGGAGACCGGGGCTGTTTTTCTGGCAGAGACAGTGCCCTTAAATTTGGACAGATGCTGTGTCCAAGGTGCCCTCTCCCCGGCCTCCCAGACGGAAGCGGAAATCCTGGTAGCCAAAGTGGGCCAGCCGGGCCAGGCTGCCGTCGGACCGCAAAAGCCAGATATCCGGCAAAGGCATCCCGTTAAAGGTGTTGTTTTTGCAGGTGGTGTAGATGGCCATATCTCCAAACACCAGCCGCTGGCCCGGGGCCAGAGGGGCCTTGAAGCTGTAGTCTCCCATCACATCCCCTGCCAGGCAGGTGGGGCCGCCCAGCCGCACGGTGCAGGGCTTTTCGCCGGGGTCTCCGGCATCCAGCAGGGGCGGGCGGTAGGGCATCTCGATAACATCCGGGGTGTGGCAGGCCGCCGACATATCCAGAATGGCAAGGCGGGTGTCTCCATTCTGCAAGGTGTCCAGCACGGTGGTGACGAGGTAGCCCGCGTTGAGGGCCCAGGCCTCGCCCGGCTCCAGGTACACCCGGACGCCGTACTTTGCCTGCACCTGGCAGATGCACTGCTCCAGGGTGGCCAGGTCATAGCCGGGCCGGGTAACGTGGTGGCCGCCCCCAAAGTTCACCCACTTCATCTTGGGCAGCAGGTCCCCGAACTTTTCTTCCACCGCTTTCAGGGTCACGGCCAGGGCGTCGGCGTCCTGCTCGCAGAGGGTGTGGAAGTGGAGGCCATCCAGCAGCACCGGCAACTCCGGGTGGGCCGCCACGGCGGCATCCCACTGGGCCCGGGTGGTGCCCAGACGGCTGCCGGGGGCGCAGGGGTCATAGATGGCATGGCCCTCCTGGGTGGAGCACTCCGGGTTTACCCGCAGGCCCACGCTTTTGCCGGCGGCCTTGGCTGCCGGGCCAAACTGGGTCAGCTGCCCCGGGGAGTTGAACACGATGTGATCGGCGTACTGCAAAAGCTCGGCGAACTCGTCTGCCCGGTAGGCGGCGCAGAACACATGGTTTTCCTTTTCCGGCAGCTGCTCCCGGCCCAGGCGGCTCTCGTACAGGCCGCTGGCCTCGGTGCCTGCCAGGTAGGGGGCCAGCACCGGGTACACATCAAAGTTGGAAAAGGCCTTTTGGGCCAGCAGAGCCCGGCATCCGGTGCGCTGCTGCACGCCCAGCATGATCTGGCCATTCCGGCGCAGCTGGGCCTCGTCCAGCAGGTAGCAGGGGGTGGGCAGGCTTTGCAGCTGCTGTTCCGTCAGGTTTGCCAGCCCTGCAAAGGGCGGGCGGCGATCCTCCAGCCGCATCAGTCCACCAGAGCCGGGCTGTGGCTCTCACTGCGGGGCAGACCGTACTGGTCCAGGGCCTCCAGGTAGGGGTCCGGATCAAACTCCTCTACGGTGTGGACGCCCTTGGTGGTCCACTTGCCGGTCAGCAGCATCAGGGCACCGCACATGGCAGGCACGCCGGTGGTGTAGCTGATGGCCTGGCTGCCCACCTCCCGGTAGCACTCCTGGTGGTCGCAGACGTTGTAGATGTAATAGGTCTTATCCTTGCCGTCCTTTTTGCCGGTAAAGATGCAGCCGATGTTGGTCTTGCCCTTGGTGCGGGGGCCAAGGCTGGCAGGGTCCGGCAGCAGAGCCTTCAGGAACTGGATGGGCACGATCTCCTGGCCGTTGAAGTTGACCGGGGTGGTGGACAGCATGCCCACGTCCTCCAGACAGCGCATGTGGTCGAGGTAGCTCTGGCCGAAGGTCATGAAGAAGCGGATGCGCTTTGCCTCCGGGATGTTCTTGGCAAGGGACTCGATCTCCTCGTGGTGCAGCAGATACATATCCTTGTCGCCCACCTGATCGAAGTTGTACTCCCGCTTGATGCTCATGGCCGGGATCTCCACCCAGTGGCCGTTCTCCCAGTAGCTGCCGGGGGCGGAGACCTCCCGCAGGTTGATCTCCGGGTTGAAGTTGGTGGCAAAAGCATAGCCGTGGTCGCCGCCGTTGCAGTCCAGAATGTCGATGGTGTCGATGGTATCGAACTCGTGCTTTTTGGCGTAGGCGCAGTATGCCTGGGTCACACCCGGGTCAAAGCCGCTGCCCAGCAGGGCGGTCAGACCGGCTTCCTCAAACTTTTTGGCGTAGGCCCACTGCCAGCTGTAATCAAAGTAGGCAGAGAAACCGGCCTCCTTGCAGCGCTTCTCGTAGATGGCGCGCCACTCCGGGTCGTCGGTGTTCTCGGGCTCGTAGTTGGCGGTGTCCATGTAGTTGACGCCGCAGGCAAGGCAGGCGTCCATGATGGTCAGGTCCTGATAGGGCAGGGCGATGTTCATCACCAGGTCCGGCTGGTAGGCCTTGATGAGGGCAATAACCTGGTCCACCTTGTCGGCATCCACCTGGGCGGTGGTAATCTTGGTGGTGGTCTTGGGGGCCAGCTCGGCGGCCAGCTTGTCACACTTTGCCTTGGTGCGGCTGGCGATGCAGATCTCGGTGAACACTTCGGGCACCTGGCAGCACTTGTGGATGGCAACGGAGGCCACGCCGCCGCAGCCGATGATCAGAACTTTGCTCATAGCAGTTACTCCTTTATCTGTAAAACGGTGGGTTCGTCGTTATACCTGAAAGCCGGGCCAGCCCTTGTCCAGGGCAATGAGGGTCTCCCGGAGTACCTTGCAGGCGGTGGCGGTGGACACCCCGGTAGGGTCCAGCGTGGGGGCCAGCTCGTTCAGGTCGGCACCGATGATGTTGGCCTTGGTCACGGTGCGGATGGCGTCCAGCAGCTGCAAAAAGCTGACGCCGCCGGCCTCCGGGGTGCCGGTGCCGGGGAAGCAGGAGGGGTCCAGACAGTCGAGGTCGATGGTCAGGTAGACGGGCACCTTGCTCTCGCACAGCTGTTCCGTCAGCTCGGCAAGGCCGGTAAAATCGAACTTGTGCATCTCGGTGTGCTGGGCTG
>CABQHF010000183.1 GCA_902463905.1 uncultured Faecalibacterium sp.
CGAACACGCAGGCCATGCCGGTGTCCTGACAGATGGGCAGATCCTTTTCCTTTGCAGCGCTCAGGTTCGACCACAGCAGGTCGAGGGTGTTCTTTGCCAGCGGCCAGGGTTCCTCCTGCCGGGCCTTGTCCAGCGCGGCCTGCACGTCCTGCGGCAGGCGGGTGTTGGCTTCGATGCACAGCCGTGCAACGGTATCGGTGATCTCCTGTGCAGAAATCGTTCTCATGGGCAGTTCCTCCGGTCACAGGCGGGCCACGCCGGTCTCCCGGGCAGCCTTGGCCACGGCGTTGGCCACAGCCTCTGCCACACGGGGATCAAAGGCACCGGGGATGATGTTCTCCTCGCTGCGGTCATCGTCGGTGATGAGGTCGGCGATGGCGTAGGCGGCGGCCAGCTTCATCTGGTCGTTGATGTCGCGGGCGCGGACGCTCAGGGCGCCCTTGAACAGGCCGGGGAAGCACAGCACATTGTTGACCTGATTGGGGAAGTCGCTGCGGCCGGTGGCCATCACCCGCACGCCGCCGGCCTTGGCCTCGTCCGGCATGATCTCCGGGGTGGGGTTGGCCATGGCAAAGACGATGGCGTCCTTGTTCATGGTCTTGCACAGCTCGGTGGTCAGGATGCCGGGCTTGGACACGCCGATGAAGACGTCGGCCCCGGCGAGGGCTTCCTTCAGGCCGCCTTTGATCTGGCGGGGGTTGGTCACCTCGCCCAGCCAGTTCTTGTGGGCCTCGGCGCTGTTGCAGCCTTTGTACAGGGTGCCGAACTGATCCACGGCGATGATATCCTTTGCACCGGCGGTCATGAGCATCTTGATGATGGCGGTGCCGGCTGCGCCGGGGCCGTTGAGGACGATGTGCACGTCCTCCATCTTCTTGCCCACCACGCGCAGGGCGTTGATGAGGGCAGCGGTCACGACGATGGCGGTGCCGTGCTGGTCGTCGTGGAACACGGGGATGTCCAGTTCCCGCTCCAGGGTCTCCTCGATCTCAAAGCATTCGGGGCTCTTGATGTCCTCCAGATTGATGCCGCCGAAGGTGGGGGCGATGGCCTTGCAGGCTGCGATGACGCTTGCGGCGTCATGGGCATCGATGCAGATGGGGAAAGCGTCCACGCCGCCGAACTCCTTGAACAGCACGGCTTTGCCCTCCATGACGGGCAGACCGGCAGCGGGGCCGATGTCGCCCAGACCCAGCACGGCGGTGCCGTTGGAGACAACGGCCACCATGTTGCCCTTGAAGGTGTACTTGTAGACGTCGTCGGGGTTTTCCTTGATCTTGCGGCAGGGCTCGGCCACGCCGGGGGTGTAGGCGGTGGACAGGTCGTCGCGGGTCCTGACCTCTACCTTGCTGGTGATGCCCACTTTGCCGTGGTGGCTCTCATGCATTTCGAGGGCGGCTTTGTTGTAATCCATGGGGAAATCCTCCTGTATGATGTGATCATAAAAAATGGCATTCTTTATTATAATAGCAAATCTTCTCCGCTGTTTCTACCGCAAAACCGGATTTTCCATCCCGGACGGGCAAAAAGTCAGACAAACGCGAATTTGTGGAAATTTCGAGAAATTCTTTTCTTTTTCATTTTTACCCTTTATAATAGAGACTGCTTGAAGTATGAAAAACAATGCGAAACCCGGCGGCAGCCGGGCCACGGGAGGGTTCCAGTTGAAACGATTGATGAAAAAGGCGGCCTGTCTGCTCTGCGCCGGTGCGCTGATGCTGGGGGCAGCGGGCTGCTCCAAGTCCGCCGCATCCTCGTCCGCGTCCAGCGAGGCAGTCTCGTCCTACGGCAGTGCGGCAGATTACGATTATCAGAATTTTGCATACAGCGACGGGCTGGATGAGAACGGCTTCTGGCAGGGCGTCAAGGCACTGGATTATGTCACCCTGCCCGAGGACTATGCGGCCATCCCCATTGCCCGGACGGATGTGGAGCCCACCGAAGAGGATGTGCAGGCGGAGATCGATGACCTGCTGAGCCAGCACACCTCCGAAAAGCAGGTCACCGACCGGGCAGCCGCAGACGGGGACACTGTCAACATCGACTATGCGGGCTCGGTGGACGGCGTGGCTTTCAGCGGGGGCACCTACAGCGGCTACAGCCTGACGCTGGGCAGCGGAAGCTTCATCGACGGCTTTGAGGATCAGATCGTGGGGCACACCCCCGGCGAGACCTTCGAGGTCAATGTCACCTTCCCGGACGGCTACAAGGATTCCACTGATGCCGACGGCAACACGGTGGTCCTCAGCGGCAAGAAGGCCGTGTTCACCGTCACCCTGAACTACATCAGCGAGGACGTCCTGCCGGAACTCACCGACAGCTGGGTGGATGAAAACTACGGCTCCACGGACGATGTCCATACCGTGGAGGACCTGAAGGCCCTGTATCAGCAGATGCTCTACACCACCAACCTTCAGAACGCCGTCATGGATTACCTGCTGGCCAACTCCACCTTCAAGGAGCTGCCGAAGGAGGTCACGGATTATCAGGTGAACCAGTGCCTGAACTACTACTACACCATGGCCAGCTACTACGGCTATGATCTGGACGACTTCCTCAAGACGGCGGCCGGTTACGACAGCGCCGACGCCCTGCTGGAGGGGATGAGCGACAGCATCACGACCTACGCCAAGGAGGCCCTGCTGTATCAGGCCGTGGCCGAGGCTATGGATATCACCCCCACTCAGGAGCAGATCGACACCTACTCCGCCTACACCGAGACCTACGGTGCAAACTACTGCACCATGGTGGCCCTGATGGATGCGGTCAGCAGCGCTCTGACCGATAACGCGGTGGTGTCCTGAGAGAAAGACCACAGCAATACCGCCCCGGCTTCGCGCCGGAGCGGTATTTTTTATCTTTTTGCAAACAATCTGTGAATTGTTGGGGAGAAAGGGCCGACCCTATTGACAATGGAAAGCGTTTGGAGTATATTTTTAGCAGTCAAACAGATAGAGTGCTAACAAAGAGCTGGCAAAGCATCTGCGAGACTGCTGAAAGAACCTTTCCGGTACGAATGGAGGTCGATTCTATGAATACCAATCAATATACCCAGAAGACGCTGGAAGCCCTGCAGGCTGCCCAGCAGCTGGCTGTGGAATACCAGCACAACGCATTGGAGCCGGAGCATCTGCTGCATGCCCTGGTCTCGCAGGAGCAGGGGCTGATCCCCCAGCTGCTGCAGAAGCTGAACGTGGACCCCGGCAGCTTTGCCGCCGCAGTGGCCGAAAAGCTTTCCGCCCTGCCCCGGGTCTCCGGCTCCGGCCGTGACCCCGACAAGGTCTATATCTCCCAGGCCGCCGATAAAGTCCTGAGCGCCGCCGCCCGCGAGGCAAAGGCTATGAAGGACGATTATATCAGCGTGGAGCATCTGTTCCTGGGCCTGCTGGATGAGCAGACCCAGAACACCACCGAGTTGTTCCGGGCCTTCAGCATCCAGAAGGATGCTTTCCTGCAGCAGCTGACGGCTGTCCGCGGCAACCAGCGCGTGACCACCGATAACCCCGAGGATACCTACAACGCCCTGCAGAAATACGGCCAGGATCTGGTGGATCTGGCCCGCAAGCAGAAGCTGGACCCCGTCATCGGACGGGATCAGGAGATCCGGAACGTCATCCGCATCCTGTCCCGTAAGACCAAGAACAACCCCTGCCTGATCGGTGAGCCCGGCGTCGGCAAGACCGCCATCGCCGAGGGCCTTGCCCAGCGGATCGTCCGGGGCGATGTGCCCGAGAACCTGAAAGACCGCATCGTGTTCAGCCTGGACATGGGTGCTCTGGTGGCCGGTGCCAAGTACCGCGGCGAGTTCGAGGAGCGTCTGAAGAGTGTGCTGAACGAGGTGAAGAAGAGCGAGGGCAAGATCATCCTCTTCATCGATGAGCTGCACACCATCGTGGGTGCCGGTAAGACCGACGGTGCCATGGACGCAGGCAACCTGCTCAAGCCCATGCTGGCCCGGGGCGAGCTGCACTGCATCGGTGCCAC
>CABQHF010000184.1 GCA_902463905.1 uncultured Faecalibacterium sp.
GCGGGGCCGGTCAGGTTGTTGGCGGGCAGCAGACCCACGATGTGGGCAGCCTTCTCAGCAGCCTCGGCTGCGTCGGCAGCCACGATGGATGCCACACCGGCCTTGGCAGCGGCAGCAGCACTGCCGGCATCAGCAACCTTGTCGCCCTTGGCGGCGGAGGTGAACGGAGCGGTGAAGAACAGCTCTGCGCCCTCAGCCACGATGCAGACATCTGCATTGGCAGCGCTCAGTGCGCTGGTGCCGCCGCACACGCCCAGAACCACAGCCACCTGCGGGATCACGCCGGAAACCTTGGCGATCTGCGCATTCAGCTTGGCATTGGCCGTGAGCACGTCCAAGCCCTCGGCCAGCTTTGCGCCCACCGAGTTATAGAACGTCACGACCGGGCAGCCGGTCTGTGCAGCCATTTCCAGAACCTTGATGTTCTTCTCGACATCTTTAACGGTAACAGCCTCGCCGTCCTGATAGACAGCGTATGCCTGCTGACCTGCCGCATAGCCGCAGGCAGCACTCACCGCGCCGTCAGCAAACAGTGCGGTGTATTCCCCGTCATCAAAAAACTTGGCGAGGATTTCTCCCTTATTGATCTTTGAAGCCATGATAAGACCTCCTGGTTGTCTGTGTGAGCTTTCAAAATTGGTTTCATTATACTTAATTTTCCTAAAAATTGCAAGACTTTCTATAAAAATCCATAGCAGACAACATCTGTCTGCCGCACTTCGCAAATTTTTAACGATTTATCGTTTTGCGTATTTTCCGTCATTTCCGGCCCTGCGCGGAGCGGCGGTTTCCAGTGTAAAAAATTTTCCTTTATTTTTGGTAAATGTGTTTTCCGGCATCGCGTATCTTTTTGGCCGGAATTGTGTTACACTAATGTTACATCCACTATAAAATCGTAAAATTCGGAGCAATGCGGCAGGGGTTGCTTTTCCTCTGCCCCGCGGAGCAACAAAAATCCACACAAAAGAGGTCCGACAAAACTTGAAACACCTTTCTTCTTCCCTGCGCGCTTCCAACCAGACCTACCGTTCTATGCAGTGCACGGCCCGCACATTTCTGTACAGCGCCGGGCTGCCCCTGCTGGCGGCGGTCGTTCTTTATAAAATTGCAACAAACCTGCTGTTCATCCCGCTGATGCAGCAGTTCTGGTCCCTGACACTGCGGTTTGCCCCGGTGCATTATCTGCGCAATAACAACGCCACGGATGTCTTCACTTCCCCATCCATCATCCTGTGCATCGTGCTCATTGCCGTTCTGACTGCCTTCTGGGCGCTGTATGAATTTTCGGTGCTGCTGCACGGGCTGGACTGTACCCGCCGCGGCAAACCGGTGCAGCTGTCCGCCCTTCTGTTGGATTCATTGCACGATATCCGGCACGCCTTTCTGCCGCAGAACTGGCTGATCCTTGTTTATAGTGTTACGCTGATCCCCTTCACCAGCTTTTTCCTCAGCGGCAACTACATCACTCAGTTCGCCGTGCCGGAATATATTATTGGTGTCATCCGTGCCAACGCGCGCTATCACGTCCTGCATCTGGCCGCCGCAGTGCTGCTGGTGCTGTGGTGGATCACCTGGGCGCTGGTGCTGCCGCTGTTCGTACTGGAGCGCAAGAGCCTGTGGCAGTCGGTAAAAGAGAGCTTTGTTTTTGTGCGGCAGCGCATGGGCCGCACCGCACTGCTTCTGGTGCGCTGGAATCTAGCGGAGGCAGTCCGTTCAGGCCTGCTGGCGCTGTGCGTGCTGCTGCCGCTGTACGCAGTAACGGCGGGCATCGGCATCCAGAGCACCACGGCCATGGTGGCTTTGTCCCGTGCCAGCCTGCTGATCGAAGTGCCGTTCTTCCAGTTCCTGATCGACTGTGCCCTTACTGTGGCGCAGTGCAGCGTGCTGTTCCTGCTGTACTTCCGCCTGCGGGATGGCGCAGAACCGGTGCCGGAGGACGCCCCGGACAGCAAACACGTTCACGCCGCTTTCAAACAGCTGCTGGCCGCTGCAGTGGCAGGTGCCACTGTGTTGACCGTCGGACTTTCCCTTATTTATATTGCGCTCCCGGCAGACGATGAACTGCGCACCATGCTGGGCGGCACAGCGGCCATCGTTACGGCCCACCGGGGCTACTCTGCCGCTGCACCGGAAAATACCCTGCCCGCCTTCCGGCTGGCCATCGACCACAGCAGCGACCGTGCGGAGCTGGATGTGCAGATGACGAAGGACGGCGTGGTCATGGTGACCCACGACACCAGCCTGCGCCGCTGCACCGGCCGTAATGTCAACATCTACGACCTGACCTATGAGGAAGTGCGTCAGCTGGACGCCGGCCGGTGGTTCGGTGTCCGGTACACCGGAACGCCGATCCCCACGCTGGAAGAAGTTCTGGATCTGTGCAAAGGTAAGATCCAGCTGAACATCGAGATCAAGCCCAATGCCGCCACCCCGGAACTGGAAGCCGAAACGGTGCGCATCATCCAGGAAAAAGGCTTTGAAAAGGACTGCGTCATCACCTCCCAGAGCTACGAGACGCTCTGCAAGGTGAAGGAAATGGTTCCGGAGATCGAGACCGGCTATATCCTGGCGCTGGGCGTTGGCACCTATTACGACCTGCCGGATGCTGATTTCTTCAGCGTGGAATCCACCTTCATCACCTCCGGCATGGTGCAGCAGATCCATATGCGCGGCAAGACGGTGTCGGCTTGGACGGTCAACCGCGAGGAGGACGTCCGCAGCATGCTGAGCCTCGGTGTGGATGATATCATCACCGACAAGCCAGAAATGGTGCAGGAGCTGATCAACGAGGATGCGGATCTGGACAAGAACATTGTGCTGATACGCGACCGCCTGCAGGAACTGTTCGGCCTGAACAAGGACGACGAAACGGAGATCGACCCGGACGACAGTGCCATCGAGGAAGCACTGGAGGATCCGGACGAACTGCTGGACGAGGCCTGATCTCCTTCGTCCGGTACATCCAGATACAGCAAAGCCCCCGGCTCTCGGTCAAACCGAAAGCCGGGGGCTTTGCTGCAGGGTGCTGCACCCAGAAGTTACTTTTGCAGGGTGTCCCAGGCGGGCATCTCATTGCGCAGCTTTTCCCACATGGGCATGGCCGTGCCGGCCTGCCTGCGCAGGGCTTCAAAGGCCTCGTCCAGATACTGCATCTCCCCTACCGCGTGCATCGCGTGGTCGGAGGCGCACAGACGGCCCAGCGGGGTCTTTGCCATGGTCAGCACCATAGCTTCCATCCTGCGGCGACCGGAGGTGCCGGGCTTGTAGTAATCGGTGTTCTCGGCGTCGTTCACTGGGATGCCGATGGCCTTGAGCATCTCGCAGGCCTCGTATGCAGCATCCAGGATGGCTCCGCGCTGCTGTCTGGTGGCGCGTGTCAGGTCGCCGTTGCAGGCGTAGCATACATAGCAGACCGGCAGGATGAACGCGATGTGGCACTTGAGCCACTCGTCCATATCGCTGTAGAAAGTCAGCTTGTATTTTGTGCCGTCAAAGGCGGTCTTGAGCCGGATGCGGAAGGTGCCGGAAAGCGGTGCCGTGGCTCCGCCCACCGTCATGCCCACACCGGCGTGCACACTGACTACACGGTCGCGCTCCCGGCGGCCTGCGGTATCCTGAAAGCCAAAGGCGACTTTATCCGCCGGGCGCTGCATGGCCTCCAGCACCTCTTTGGCGTGGGGGTCGTTGCCCAGGAATACAAAATAAGGGCTTTTGTTCGCCTTGAGGGTGGGCAGCACGTCCGGCAGCTGACCGGCCTGCAGTGCCACGAATACAAGGTCGTAGAAGTCCTCCGGGGCAAGGGCATCGATGGTGCGCACCCGATCCACGGTGGTCCTGCACTGCGCCCAATGGCGGATGACCAGGCCTTTTTGGTCGATGCGCTCCTTCCACTCCCCGCGTGCCAGCAATGTCACGTCGTTCTTCTTGTTCTGCAGCAGCACATGGGCCAGTTCACAGCCCAGCACGCCGGCTCCGTACA
>CABQHF010000185.1 GCA_902463905.1 uncultured Faecalibacterium sp.
GGCACCCGGATGCCCGGCAAGCGGCGGCTGGCGGCGGAACTGTCCGTCTCGGTGAACACCGTGGACACCGCCTACCAGATGCTGGCGGCGGAGGGCTACCTTGCTGCGCGGGAGCGCAGCGGCTTTTATGTACAGGAATATCTGGCCCTGCCGCAGTCCGGCCCGGCCGCCCCGGCACCGGCCCCGGCTGCCCCGGAGCCTGCCGCGCCGGAACCGCCGGTGCGGTATGATCTTTCCACCCGGGGCGTGGACCCGGGGCTGTTCCCCTTCCGCACCTGGGCACGGCTGCAGAAAGAGCTGCTGTACTCCTCCCCGGAGCTGCTGACCAACGGCGACGCCCAGGGCGACCTTGCCCTGCGGCAGGCGCTGGCGGATTATCTGGCCGAGTACCGGGGCGTGCAGTGCGGTGCCCATCAGGTGGTGGTGGGTGCCGGGCTGGAATATCTGCTGGGCCTGCTGGCCCCGCTGCTGCCCGACACCGCCGCCGTGGAGACCCCCGGCTACCTGCGCGCCCTGCAGGTGCTGGAGAACAACGGCACCCGCTGCTGCTGCCTGCCGGTGGACGAGGGCGGCCTCTCGCTGGAGGCGCTGGACCGCTCCGGGGCGGCGGTGTGCTACGTCACCCCCAGCCACCAGTTCCCCACCGGCGTCACCATGCCGGCCGGCCGCCGGGCCGAGCTGCTGCACTGGGCTGCCCGCCGCCCCGGCCAGCGCTACATCATCGAGGACGACTACGACTCCGAGTTTCGTTTCGATACCCGCCCCCTGCCCAGCCTGCAGGGCATGGCCGGGGGCGACGGCCCGGTGGTGTATCTTTCTACCTGCTCCCGGAGCCTTGCTCCCGGCATCCGCATCGCTTACATGGTGCTGCCGGAACACCTGCTGCCCGCCTGGCACGCCAAATACCGGCTGTACTCCGGCACTGTGAGCCGCTTTGAGCAGCAGACCCTGGCCTGCTTCATCACCGGAGGGTACTTCACCCGGCATCTGGCCCGCGAGCGGGTGGCCTACAAGGCCCGCCGCGACGCTCTGGTCGACGCCCTGAACACCGCCTTTGCCCCCGGAGAACTTACCCTCTCCGGCCTGCACACCGGCCTGCACCTGCTGGCCTGCCTCCACGATGCTCCGCCGGATGCTGCCCTCCACGCGGCGGCAAGGGCACAGGGCATCCGTCTGAGCCTGCTGAGCGACTACGACCTGACCGGCAGCGGCAGCACCGCCTCCGGCACCCTCGTGCTGGGTTACGGCTCCCTGGCAGACGACGCCCGCCCCCCTGGGGGGGAGATGTAAAACTCTGCACCGCCGCCAGAGAATCCTCGCTGAGGGCGTAACGCCCGGCGCACTCGGTGCCCGGCAGGGTCTGGGTCTCGATCTGCGCTTCGTTGTTGGCCAGGAACTCCAGCGTGCGTTCCAGTGCGTCCAGATCCAGCGCGGTCAGGTCGGTCAGCAGCGAGGAGCTGACCGACCGCAGCGCCTGCGGCAGAGAGGCGGGCAGCAGATCGAGGTTCTGGCGGAAAAAGGCATCCCATACCGCGCCCCGTGCCGCCGCCCGGTGGGCCTGCGGCACCACGGCGTCCGCGTCCATCCCGCTCAAAAAGCTGTGGGCTTCCGCCGCCGAAAGCCCCTGCACCCGGCTGTCACGGCCATAGCGGGCCAGCTCTGCGGCGGTCATCGCGCCGGAGAAGCCTACCCGCACCGGCCCGTACCGGGCCGCGATGCGCTCCAGCACCGCAGCGGACAGCGCCAGATACCGGGTATCCTCCGGCAGGGGCAGGCACTCCGCCAGCGCCTGCCTGCAGCGGGCCGGGCCGGCCGCCGCGTAGCAGTCGGCCAATGTGGCTTCTTCGTCGGCAAAGGTCACCTGCAGCCCGGCCGGCACTGCCAACAGATGCAGGCAGTTCTGACTGGCATTCAGGTAGGCCAGCAAAAAGCCCGGCTGCTCCCCGGCCGTGCACAGCAGCACGGTCAGGCGGTCGCTCTCCCGCGGGAGCTGCACCGCAATGCCCTGCTGGCTGCGGGCCGCCTGCCGCAGCTGGCGGGTGAGCTGCTGCCGACTGAGCAGTACCGTGCCGCCCACCAACGGCAGCAGCACCAGAAGGGCAGCCCCCAGTGCGGCCCAGAAGGGGTTCCACCCCCGGTGCCTGTTGTGTCGTGCGTGCATACGCTCCCCCGCCTTTCCGCAGAAAGTATGGGAAGCTCCGCCGCCGGTTATGCACCTCTTGTTTCCCGCCGGGTTTTGTGTTATGTTAGAAGATAGTTCTTATCCACTGCATCGAAAGGAGATCTCCCGTGGCAAACGCCGTTGAAACCCCATCCCAAAACAATCTGATGACCGAGGGCAGCATCGTGAAGAGCCTGCTGCTGTTCGCCCTGCCGCTGATCTTCGGCAACCTGCTGCAGCAGCTGTACAACACCGCCGACAGTATCATCGTGGGCAACTTTGTGGGTGCCAATGCGCTGGCCGCCGTGGGTTCCAGCGGCTCCCCCATCTACCTGCTCATCGGTTTCAGCCAGGGCCTGGCCGTGGGCGCAGGCGTGGTGGTGTCGCAGTTTCTGGGTGCCCGGGATCACCAGGAAGCCCAGGAGGCCGTGCACACCTCTCTGGCCATCGCCGTGATCATGGGTCTGCTGCTCACCGTGGGCGGCATCGCCTGCGGCCGTGCCCTGCTGGTGGCCATGAACACCCCCGCCGAGGTGCTGGGAGATGCCGTGACCTACATCCGCATCTACTTTGGCGGCGTGCTGTTCAGTGTGGTGTACAACATGACCGCCGGCATCCTGAACGCCGCCGGAAACTCCCGCCGCTCTCTGATCTATCTGGCGTGGGCCTCGGTGACCAACATCGTGCTGGATCTGGTGTTCATCGTGCTGTTCCGCATGGGCGTGGCGGGTGCCGCCATTGCCACCGACATCAGCCAGCTGGTGTCCTGCGTGCTGAGCCTGCGGTTTTTGATCCGATCCACGGACGACTGCCGGGTGATCCCCCGCGAGATACGCCTGCACAAAAAGATGGCCGCCCGCATCATCCGGGTTGGTCTGCCCACCGGCATCCAGAACATGGTCATCTCCTTTTCCAACGTGCTGGTGCAGGCCAGCGTGAACAGCTACGGTGCCGCCGCCATGGCCGGGTTTGCCGCCTACATGAAGATCGACGGCTTCAACATCCTGCCCGTCAGCAGCATCAGCATGGCCGCCACCACCTTTGTGGGCCAGAATTACGGAGCCGGGCGGCTGGACCGGGTCAAAAAAGGCACCTGGGTCACCCTGGCGGTGGGGGTGGTGTACACCCTGATCACCGGAGCCTTACTGCTGGTGGGGCAAAACGCCATCATGCACCTGTTCACCACCGACGAAACGGTGGTGCTGTTCGGCGAAGCCGCCATGCACTGGTTCTGCCCCTTCTACTTTTTGCTCAGCATCCTGCACGGGCTGGCCGGTGCGGTGCGCGGCACCGGTGCCAGCGTGCCGCCCATGGTGGTGCTGCTGGTGTCCTTGTGCCTGTTCCGGGTGGTGTGGATCCAGTTCCTGCTGCCCTTCTTCCCCACCATCGACGGAGTGTTCATCCTCTACCCGGTGTCCTGGGGTCTGGGCGCACTGCTCATGATCCTTTACGCCTGGAAGGGCAAGTGGATGGAATATCACGCATGAAAAAAAGCGCCTCCGACGAACCGTCGGGGGCGCTTTCGGTTTACAGTTTCTCAAACAGCAAAAAACGGAATGCGATGTCGGTGGTCAACTCCGGCAGCGCAGCCAGCCGGGCCGCGCCGTCGCGGGGCGTTTTCCAGTAATAGGGGGTCATGGCGAACAGCGCTTCCAGCTGCTCGTGGGGCACCGTGATGGTGCCCTGCACCGCCCGCTCCCCGATGGCCCGGAAGCCCGGGTAGGCAACTTCCTGCACCGGGTTCTTGTAAGGCGTATCGTAGAGCACGGCCTTCATCTGGTAGAG
>CABQHF010000186.1 GCA_902463905.1 uncultured Faecalibacterium sp.
GTTCAGCGCCCGGTTGATGCTCTCAGACGGTCCCATCAAGGCAGCACCGCCTTTTTGCACTTGACAGCCCGCAGGCCCATGCCGGATTCTGCCGGGGCGTTGCCCTCATCGGCTGCGCTCGTCACCTGAAAGGTCTGCCCGCCGTCCACCCGCTTGATGTAATCCGGGAAAGCCAGCGGCACGCCCGTGCCTACAAGAAGCGTGTAAGTAGACGCCGTGTCAGCCTGCTCTGCCACCTGCGCTTCCACGGTGGTGTTGTGGCGCTCCACGGCTTCAAACTCGGGTCCGTCCTGCCAGCCGGATACAAAGCCGCCCACGCCGTCCGGCTCATAGCTGCGGGTCTGAAAGCAGTATTTTTTGGTGAAGCCCTGCATCACGGTGGATGCAGTGAACGGAGTAACCATGTCACATCTTCCTCCAACGATTGATCTCGGATTTATAGCGGGTCTTGCCGTCTGCGGGCAGGCCGTCGGCCCCTGCAGCCATTGTGCCGGACCACCCGGCAAAGGACTGGGACACATACACGCCGCCGGAGGGCAGTGCTTTGTCGTATGCGTCGATTTTTTCAGCCAGCGCCACGAAGTCAGGCGGCACGCGCATGGGCTGCACCGTGCCATTGAAGGTCTCGGCGGTCAGGTCACCGTCCCCGGCCTTGTGCACGCCGTCATTGAAGATGGATCCGCACACGAGGAAATACTGCCCCGGAACTACCCCGGCTGGTACGGTGTCCGGCTCAAAAACGAACGCCCCGGCAATGGGGTCGTCTGCCCGGTCAAAAAAATTGTGCGTGTAAACGCACAGCTCAGGGACGGTCATTGGATGCCTCCTGCTCAAAAAGGGTGATTACTCGCCCGGAGTGATAGTCTGGACAGAGATGCCGTCCAGGTACTCGGCAAACAGGGTAACGCCGGTGATAGCGAAGCTCTCAGAGACGGCGGTGGTGTAGTTGCCCTGGGTATGGAAGCCGATCAGGTTGCTGGCCTCGCCTGCGGTGGTGTACACCAGCCCAGCCTTGGCGTAGTCGCTGTCGGAGGGGTCAACGTAGTACATCACGATGTTGTCCACGGGGGTGGCAATGACCTTGCCCTTTGCGATCTCGCCGTCAGACAGCAGGAAGATGGTGTTGTAGCCCATGAAATCCTTGATGTACTGGAAGCCGTACTGGTTCTGGATGGTGATCGGGGCGGTGCCCAGGTACTCCGCCACGTCCAGGACGTTGGCAAAGCCCACAACGCCGGTGACGGTGCGATGCATATTCTTGAACTTGTTCTCCACGCTGCCCTTTGCCATGGCCAGAGCCATCTGGAAGGTCTTGGGGGTGCCCTTCAGGCTGCCGGTGTTCAGGTACTTGTAGAACTTGTCCGTGACCTTTGCGGTCAGGTCGAACAGGAACTCGTCATCGGTCTTCTGCACGGCCACATCATAGCCATAGTTCTGGATTGCCTCCAGGGAGACGGCCTTGGCATACTTTTCGATGGTGATCTTTCCGTAGTCCTTCTCCTTGACGGTGTACTGGCTGTAGGGGATCTCCTCGCCCTCTGCCACGGTGCCGCTCTGCAGGGTGCCCTGTGCATACTTGCTCTTCAGCACAGTGCCGGGCTGCATCCGGATGGGGCGCATGATGCCCATGATTTCCCGCAGGTGCTCCCAGTTGCGCTGGAAGCGTGTCACAAAGTCGATTTCCCGGGGATTGACGGTGATCTCGGTAGTGGTGATCAGATTGGTCTTTGCTGCCATGTGTTAGTCCTTTCCGCCGCCTGTAAACAGGTCAGCATTTGCAGCAATCGCCGCCTGGCGCTCGCCGGCGTCCTTGATTGCAAAAATTTGGTCTTTGGTCATTTTGGAGCCGGTGTTGGTGGGCGGGGTGTCCACCTTTGCGCCGGTGGTGGTCGTAGTGCCCACGAAGTCGCTCCAATCAGCTTTCAGGCTGTCGGTGTGCTTCTTGGCGTCCTTGACCTCTCCCTTTTCATCCAGTTCCAGTTTGTCGATGTCCTCTCCGGACAGCCGCACGACCCGGTCAGCGTACTTGTCCAGTACCCCGGCGGACTTGAGCAGCTCCCGGAACTTGGCTTCCTTGGCTGCGTGGGTGTCCTTCTGGGTCTGCTGGGCCTTGTAGTCGGTCAGCGCTTTTTCTGCGGCCTGCTTGCCACCGTTGGCTGCATCGCGGTCTTTTTCGGCTTTGGCGAGAGCTGCGTCCTTCTCATCGAGCTGGTTCTGCAAGGTGTCCGTTTCCTTATGCAGCACGTCCAGAATTTTCTTGAGCTTGCCGCTGGTGTCGGTCGTTTCATCTTCCAGAATCTCCCGGAGAGTCTTGCGTTCGAGTGCCATGTGATAGTCCTTTCTGCCCTTGCTCGGGCTGCCATGCTTGGCAATAAGGTTTATTTGCCGGACGTGCTGCCGGTTTGGTGCCGCTTGCAGGAATCGAACCCGCGTCCGCTGGTTACAAATCAGCAGCTCTACCATTGAGCGAAAACGGCATAAAAAAGCGGCTGACGCTGTGCGCCAACCGCTTGGTATTTAGTTTTCCCGGTTTGCTTCTTCCACTGCGATTTCTCGCAGCTCGTCAATGTGTTTCTCCACCGCCGGGCGGAGGAATCCTTTGCCGTCATTGGCGGCTTTCATGCCTCGGGTAAAGTGCCACTTGCCGTTGAAGTCCTTCCAGACCCACGGCGTTTTGCGCCCGTTGCCGTTTGTGGCGTGTACGCCCGTGCCCAGCTCCACGTAGACGCTGTAAAACAGGTTGCTGCCGATGGTCACGGTCTTTTTGGCAAGGTCTACGGCATAGGTCAGGCTCTGCTTAAGCGCACCGCCCACGTAGCCCTCGATGTGGGTACTGTTCTCTGCGCCGGTAGGCACAAGCAGCTGGGCGTAGTCCTGCACCAGCATGCCCCACTTTGTCAGCACCCGCTCTGCCCATGAGTCCAGCGCTTCATGCAGCTGCGGGGTGTTGTCGGTAAATTTGATGTCGTAGTTAAATTTCATGGCTGTTCAGATACTCCACAATGGCACGCTCCCGGGCGGACAGCTCCCATTTTGTGGCCGCAGCCCTCTCAGCCGCAGCCCTCTCAGCCGCAGCCCTCTCAGCCGCAGCCCTCTCAGCCGCAGCACAATCAGACAGCAGTAGGCCTTCGCCAAAAATCGTTTTTCCTGTGGGTCGTTGTGCATCCAGCGCATAAATCGGAGCGCAGTCCTTTTTGTGAATTTTGAAATCCACACCGTAATGACTGTATCGTTGAAGCAATGCAGCCGTTACAATATGATCCGGGTATGTATACTTTGGCGGATGTACCGTTTTGGTGCGTTGCAGGCGCTCCACCTCATCATTTACCAGCTTTGTCAGCCGGGGTTCGGTCTGCGCTACAATGTCCCCGCCGTAGCTTGTCACAAAACTCGTTCGGACGATTGCCCCGTTTTCGTACTCGATACTGCAATCACAAATGACATGGTTCATCCGCATAGTATTTGCCCTTCCAGAAAACGCCGTAAGAGATGGAGCGAATAGGAAGAACGGAATGCCACGATCGAGATAGAATCCGCAAATTTTGGACAGGATTGAAAACGGTGGGTTGTCCAGAACAACAGCACCCTCCGGGTAGTCAAAATTTTCATAATCGCCGCCGGGGTAAAATGGACGCACAATTTTAGCCGGGTCGATGCTGTACTCCTTACAAGTCCAGTCCCGGATGACCGCGTACACGCTGGGCGGTGTATAGCAGTCGTCCGTGGTCTTTTTCGGCTTGAACTTCTCCGTGAACTCTTCGTAAGTCTCATCTGCCGCCATCGTTAGCCTCCTTCTTCCTCTTTCGTTCTTCCGCCCACCACATCTGTTCGGCTTCCTTGCCGCCCTTGGCTTTGTACCACTCGGTGTAATCCATGACGGGGGTGGTCTCTTTGGTCACATTGTCCCGCTGCATGGCGTTCTGCCGGGGGT
>CABQHF010000187.1 GCA_902463905.1 uncultured Faecalibacterium sp.
GGCCTGCGGGTGGGCATTTCCGGCAGCGTTGGGCAGATGTTCGGGGCGCTGTTCGGCAGCGAGCATCTGGGTACGCTGCTGCTCACCGGCGGCGACACCCTGCTGCAATGCATGAACAGCGTGGGCGCACGGGAGCTGGAGCCGGTATGCGAGCTGGAAAGCGGCATCGTGCTGGCGCGGTTCACCTATCAGGGACGCACCCGCTACGTGATCACCAAGTCCGGCGGCTTTGGGCAGGAGGATCTGCTGGTGGAGCTGGCAGACCGCATTGCAAAGCATTGAGAATGGAAGCAGACAGCCCTTTGCGGCTGGAACGGAAGATAAATGTAACAGAAGGAGAACGACCATGACCTATGCAAAACTGCCCGGCCTGACCTGGGACGGCACCGTGTACGAGAACGAGGAGATGGGCACGCTGGAAGCCCTGCTGCCCACCGGCGGCTGGCCCACCGCCCACGCACCTGCCATGGTGGAGCTGCCCAACGGTGACCTGCTCTGCTGCTGGTTCGCCGGTACTTATGAGGGCAGCGCAGATGTGCACATCATCTGCTCGGTGCTGCCGCATGACGGTACCAAGTGGCTGGAGCCGGTGGATATCTCCGGCGACCCCACCCGCAGCGAGCAGAACCCCTCGCTGTTCTACGGCCCGGACAACGCCGTGTGGGCGATGTACACCGCCCAGCTGGACCGCGTAGAGGGCAAGGACAATATGCAGTTCACCGCTGTGGTGCGCTGCCAGAAGAGCACCGACGGCGGCAAAACATGGGGCGCTTACACCACCGTGTTCCCGGAGGAAGGCACCTTCTGCCGCCAGCCCATTCAGGTGCTGTCCAACGGCCGCTGGATCTTTGCCAACTGGCTGTGCACCGACTCTGCCGAGGGTCTGTCCGGCGACCCCACCGCCTTCCGCATCTCGGACGATGAGGGCAAGACTTGGCGCATGGTCATGATGCCCGGCAGCAACGGCCACGTCCACGCCAATGTCATCGAGCTGGAGCCGGGGCATCTGGTGGCGTTCATGCGCAACCGCGAAGCCTACCGCATCCACCGCAGCGAGTCCTTTGACTGGGGCGAGACTTGGACGGTGCCCGCACCCACCCCGCTGCCCAACAACAACTCCAGCATCAGCGCGGTCAAGCTGCAGAGCGGCCGCATCGCCATTGCCTATAACCCCACCTGCACCCCGAACCCCGTGCCCGGCAAGGCTGCATGGCCCGGCCTGCGCTGCCCGGTGGCGGTGGCGCTTTCGGAGGACGGCGGCCTGACCTTCCCCATCATCCGCTGGATGGAGCGCGGCGAGGGCTACATGGGCGATGAGAACAAGACCAACAACAAGCAGTACGAGTACCCCTACCTGATGCAGGGACGGGACGGCATGCTGCATCTGGCCTACGCTGCCCGCACCCGGCAGGGCATCAAGTACGTCCGCTTCTCGGAGCAGGACGTGCTGGGCGCAAAGCGGGAGACCGTGGGTCTGTATAACCCCACCGCAGCCCAGAGCCGCTGAAAAAGCTTTTCGAGATTTTCATCCTTTTTATAGATCAGAACATCATTCAGGAGGTTGATCAGTATGCTGACCCAGTACAATCTTAAAATGCCGCACGCAGTTTACGGCGGCGAGAACGCCATGGACAATATCACCGCCATCATCAAGGCGCGCGGCGCAAAAAAGGTAGCCATGTTCACCGATAAGGGCATTGAGGGCGCAGGCCTGTTTGCCCTGCCGGAAGAGGCTGTCAAGGCCTCCGGCGCAGAGTACTATGTGCTGGACGAGCTGCCCCCGGAGCCCAGCTACATGGCTGTACAGAAGCTGGTGGACGAGTTCAAAGTCTCCGGTGCAGACCTGATCGTAGCCTGCGGCGGCGGCTCCGTGATGGACGCTGCCAAGCTGGCAAGCGTGCTGGTGACCGACGCCTACGGCGTGAAGGAACTGCTGGATAACCCCGGCATGGCACAGAAGTGCGTGCCCATCGTGCTGATCCCCACCACCGCCGGTACCGGCGCCGAGGTCACCCCCAACGCCATCGTGGCTGTGCCCGAAAAGGAGCTGAAGGTGGGCATCGTCAACGAGAACATGATCGCGGACTACGTCATTCTGGACGCCCGCATGATCAAGAACCTGCCCCGCAAGATCGCAGCCGCTACCGGCGTGGATGCGCTGGCACACTGCATCGAGTGCTTTACCAGCAACAAGGCCAACCCCTTCAGCGATCTGTACGCACTGGAAGGCCTTGACCTGATCCTGAACAACATCGAAAAAGCCTGCGATGACCCCGAAGCCATGGCAGAGAAGAACCGGATGCAGATCGCAGCCTACTACGGCGGTCTGGCCATCACCGCTTCCGGCACCACCGCTGTGCACGCACTGAGCTACCCGCTGGGCGGCAAGTACCACATTGCACACGGCGTGTCCAACGCCATCCTGCTGGCACCGGTCATGCGCTTCAACAGCGAGCACCCCGCCGTGCGCGAGCGTCTGGCTGCCGCCTACGACCGCTGCTGCCACGAGGAAAAGACCTGCACCACCGTGGAGGAAAAGACTGCATGGATGATCGCCCGTCTGGAGCACATCGTCAAGCATCTGGATATCCCCACCAGCCTCAAGGAGTTCGGCGTGCCTGCCGAGGATCTGGAAGGTCTGGTCAACGCCGGTATGCAGGTACAGCGCCTGCTGGTGAACAATATGCGCCCCGTTACCGCCGACGACGCACGCAAGCTGTATCAGGAGATCATGTAACAGAAAAGGAGTAAAGACTTATGAAGACCAGCGATATCAAGGGCATCATCCCTCCCGTAATCACCCCCATGAACAACGACCCTGAGCAGACGGTCAACCATCAGGCTCTGCGCGAGCAGGTGGAGCGCCTGCTGGCAGGCGGCGTGCACGGCATCTTCCCCATGGGCACCAACGGCGAAGCCTACGCCCTGTCCTTCCAGGAGAAGGAAGAGATCCTTGCCACTGTCATCGATCAGGTAAAGGGCCGCGTACCGGTCTACGCAGGCACCGGCTGCATCACCACCGCCGAGACCATCCGCCTGAGCAAGCGTGCCGAGGAGCTGGGCGCAGATGCACTGTCCATCATCACCCCCAGCTTTGCACTGGCCTCCCAGAAGGAGCTGTACGACCACTACACCGCCGTGGCAAAGGCTGTGAACCTGCCCATCATCCTGTACAACATCCCCGCCCGCACCGGCAACAAGCTGCTGCCCGAGACCGTGCAGGCACTGTGCCGTGACGTGGAGAACATCGTGGGCGCAAAGGATTCCAGCGGCGATATCGAGAACCTGAAGGCCTACATCCGCCTGACCCGCGAGCTGGATAAGGAAGTTGCCATTCTGGCCGGTAACGACGGCGCCATCCTGACCTGCCTGAAAGAGGGCGGCGCAGGCGGCATTGCAGGCCGTGCCAACATCTGGCCGGAGACCGTTGCCAAGATCTACGATTGCTTCAAGGCCGGGGATCTGGAGGGCGCACAGGCTGCACAGGACGCCATTGCCATCCTGCAGCAGACCTTCAAGTACGGCAACCCCAACACCATCATCAAGACCGCCGTTGCCCTGCAGGGTCACCCCGTTGGCAAGTGCCGCGCACCCTTCAACTATGTGCCGGAAGAGGGCATGGAGGCCATCAAGAAGGTTCTGGCAGAGAACGAGGCCAAGGGTCTGCACTGAAACGCGCTGAAGCAAGGAGAAGGCTGCTATGAATAAACCCATTGTCGGTATTACCATGGGCGATCCCGCCGGTTCCGGCCCGGAGATCACCATCAAGGCTCTGGCTGACCCGGAGCAGTACAGCTACTGCCGCCCCATCGTGGTGGGCGATGTGAAGGTGATGGAGCAGGCCAAGAAGTTCGTTGGCCGCGAGGACATCGTCATCCACCGCTGCGAGAAGGTGTCGGATGCCCTGTTCACCCCCGGCACCATCGA
>CABQHF010000188.1 GCA_902463905.1 uncultured Faecalibacterium sp.
GCTCCTTGGGCTGATCCTTCTCCAGCTCCTTGAACAGAGCGAAGATGGAGGACGGCGGGGTATCCTTGCTGCCCAGACCATAACGGCCGCCGGTCAGAACGATATCGTTCAGGCCAGCTTCACGCAGGGTAGCAGCAACATCCAGGTACAGGGGCTCGCCCAGGGAGCCGGGCTCCTTGGTGCGATCCAGCACAGCCACCTTCTTGGCGGTCTTGGGCAGAACCTTCAGCAGGGAAGCAGAGACCCAGGGACGATACAGACGGACCTTGATGATACCGACCTTCTCGCCGCGTGCATTCAGGTAGTCGATGACTTCGTCAGCGACATCGCAGATGGAGCCCATAGCCACGATCACACGGTCAGCATCGGGTGCGCCGTAGTAGTTGAACAGATCGTAGTTGGTGCCCAGCTTTGCGTTGATCTTGGCCATGTACTTCTCAACAACAGCAGGCAGAGCGTTGTAAACGCTGTTGCATGCCTCACGATGCTGGAAGAACACGTCGCCGTTCTCGTGGGAGCCGCGCATCTTGGGGTTCTCGGGGTTCAGAGCCTTCTTGCGGAACTCCTCGACAGCCTCCATGTTGCACATTTCCTTCAGATCGGCGTAATCCCACTTCTCGATCTTCTGGTACTCATGAGAAGTACGGAAGCCATCGAAGAAGTTCAGGAAGGGGACCTTGCCCTCGATGGCGCACAGATGTGCGACAGGGGACAGATCCATAACTTCCTGCACGCTGCTCTCGACCAGCATTGCAAAACCGGTCTGGCGGCATGCCATAACGTCGCTGTGATCACCGAAGATGTTCAGGGACTGGGTAGCAACGGTACGTGCAGAAACATCAAACACGCAGGGCAGCTGCTCCGCAGCGATCTTGTACATGTTGGGGATCATCAGCAGCAGGCCCTGAGAAGCGGTGAAGGTGGTGGTGACAGCACCTGCACCCAGAGAGCCGTGCACAGCGCCTGCAGCGCCTGCCTCAGACTCCATCTCGACGACCTTGACCTGGTTGCCGAAGATGTTCTTCTGGCCGGCTGCGGACCACTGGTCCACAGAGTCAGCCATCGGAGAAGACGGGGTAATGGGGTAGATGGCAGCCACGTCCGTGTAGGCATACGCTACATGGGCGGCAGCGGTATTGCCATCCATAGTTTGCTTTGCTCTAGGCATTTTTCTTCCTCCATTATTCAGAATTTGGTACCTTTTGCGCGGGGCAATATGCCCCACATGGGACCGGAGAACCCCATAAAGGCACTATTGCTTGTATACTATAATAGCAAATTCCGCTCGTAAAGTAAACGCAAACCGCCCGACAAACGCACCAAAAATAAAAAAAATTTTTTAGCGCTTTTGTACGTTTTTAGCGTATTAAAGTGAGCAATGGCGCGGATTTTCCGGTTTTTGGCAGACGGCAGCGCCGCCTTTGCGCCAAAATGTGTTTTTCCCGCTTTTGCAGGTGCCGCAGCGCCCATTCTGCCGCCCGGCAGCAAAATTGTTTTTTGCATCATCTTATCATTGACAATAAACCTTGCTTTGCCGTAAACTGGGAAGCAGAAAACCGGCGCTGCGCCGGAAAAAGGGGCGTTGAAAATGAGCAATCCAGTCCATTTTGAAAAGACACTGACCAGTGAAACGCTGTTTGAGGGGCGGGTCATCACCCTGACTAAGGACACCGCTCTGCTGGAAAACGGCAAGACCGCCACCCGCGAGGTGGTGCATCACCACGGCGGCGCGTGCATCGTACCCTATTTTGCCGACGGCACCATCTGTATGGTGCGGCAGTTCCGCTACGCCATGCAGCAGGAACTGTGGGAGCTGCCTGCCGGTAAGCTGGAAAAAGGGGAGGATCCCTTCGAGGCTGCCAAGCGGGAGCTGGAGGAGGAGTGCGGCCTGACCGCCGACCACTACACTTCTCTGGGCGAGTTCTACCCCACCGTGGGCTATGATACCGAGATCATCTACACCTGGGTGGCCACCGGCCTGCACGAGACCCAGATGCACCTGGACGATGACGAGTTCCTTACCCCGGATCGGGTGCCGCTGGAAAAGGCCTACGAGATGGTGATGAGCGGCGAAATCCGGGACGGCAAAACCGTTGCCGGTGTCCTGAAGCTGAAAGCCCTGCTGAATGAGGGCAAACTGTGAACATCCTGTACGAAGATGACGCCCTTGTGGTGCTGGACAAGCCCGCAGGCCTGTCCAGTGAGGAGGGTGTTCCGGCAGCGCTGCGGCAGCACTGGGGCGCACCGGAGGCTTTTGTGGGTGTGGTGCACCGGCTGGACACCGGCGTTTCCGGCCTGATGGTATCTGCCCGCACCCCGGCGGCCGCTGCCGCCCTGAGCAGGCAGATCACCCAAAGCCAGAACGCCTACGCCGTGCAGGACGGCCGGGCCGAGGGCAGGGCAGAGGCCCCCTGCTTTGTCAAGCAGTACCGGGCCGTGCTTTCCGGCGGGCCGGATGAAGCCCTGCCCACGGCAGGCACCCTGCGGGACTGGCTGTTCAAGGACAGCCGCAAAGGCCGGGTGTTCCCGGTCAGCCGCCCCCGCAAAGGGGTGCGGGAAGCCGTGCTGGAGTACCGCATCGCCGGGCAGACCCGGGACGCCTGTCTGTCCGAGATCACCCTGCACACCGGCCGCACCCATCAGATCCGGGTACAATTCGCCTCCCGGAAACATCCCTTATGGGGCGACGGCAAATACGGCAGCCGTGTGAAGGGTGCCATTGCCCTGCAGAGCTGCGGCCTGCAGTTCCTGCACCCAACCACCGGCAGGCCCATGGCCTTCGCGCTGCCGCTGCCGGACACTGCCCCCTGGAACCTGTTTGCGGAATGATGCCGCGCCTTGGTGAAGACTATGGAACAACAATACAAAACCGATGATGAGATCTATGCGGTGCTGGAGCGGGAGATCATCGACCTGACCATCCGCCCCGGCTCCCCCCTGAGCGAAAACCCGCTGTGCACCCGCTTTGGTGCCCCGCGCACCCTGATCCGGATGGTGCTGCAGCGGCTGAAGGAGAACGGTCTGGTGCGCATCGTTCCCTACAAGGGCACCACCGTCACCCGGCTGAACCGCCGCATCGTGGACGAGCTGATCTACGAGCGCACGGCGGTGGAGGCAAAGGTGCTGCGGGACTTCACGCCCCGGTGCACCCCGGAGCAGCGGGCGCTGATCCGGGTGCGGGTGGACGCCTATGAAGCCCTTGCCCGTGCCGAAGTACCGGACTACAACAAGCTGTACGAGGCCGACCGCCTGCTGCACGAGACCTGGTTCGCGGCCATGGATAAGATGTACCTATGGGGCACATTACAGAATGCCCACGCGGACTACAGCCGCTTCCGGATGCTGGACACCATGACCACCGGCGGGCTGGACGAGGTGATCGCCGACCACCGCAACCTGCTCAATGCCATTGAGCGGTGCGACCTTGCGGCCTTTGAGCCGCTGGTGGAGCGGCACCTGTACGGCGGCATCCGCCGCCTTGGCTCCAAGCTGACCGGCGAATATGCCGATTACTTTGAGCCGGAACCCGAAAAGTAAAAAATGTTCCACGCGGAACAATGCAAAAAGGCTGCTGCACAGAATCAATGGCTTCGCCCTCTCCGTCCGCTCACAATATTCGCGGCCACCTTGTTCCCCTTTCTGGCTTCGCCATCTTCCCCCGACCGGGGGAAAATGTCGCGTAAGCGACAAAAAGGGGAAAGAAGCTGGCGCGTTAGCGCCTGAGAGGGCGAGCACGCCAAAAGAAAAAGCATCTGCAACATTTTCGCTGATTTTCTTAGAATCAAGACGAAAAATGTGGCAGATGCTTTCTTTTTTCTCAGAACACGCCGGAGAAGAAGATCTCCAGGCCGATGCCGATGAGGATGACACCGCCCAGGATGGATGCCTTGCCGGAGAGCTTGGTGCCGAACTTTTTGCCGATGT
>CABQHF010000189.1 GCA_902463905.1 uncultured Faecalibacterium sp.
CGGTGCGCACGGCGGTGCGGTACCAGCTGCCGTCCAGCCCGGGGTAGTTGCCGCAGCTGCGCAGTACCACGCCCCGCTGCCGCAGGGTATCGCCCAGCGTTTCCGGCCCCTGGAACAGCAGGTAATTGGCCCGGCCGTCCAGCACCCGCAGGCCCAGCGCCCGCAGCCCGGCTGTGAGCCGGGGCTGCTGCTGTGCGATCAGCGCCCGTACCTGTTCTACATAAGCCGTTTCGTCCAGAGCGGCCACACCGGCGGCCTGCGCCAGGCTGGAAACCGCCCATGGCTGCCCGGCAGCCTGCATGGCTGTCAGCAGGGCAGTGTCTGCACACAGGCAGTACCCCAGCCGCACCCCTGCCATACCGTATAATTTCGTAAAGGCCTTGAGGATCAGCAGGTTCCGGCTGCCCAGCAGGGTTTTGGCTGTCAGGGTGTCGCAGTCCGGCAGAAAATCCAGAAAACACTCGTCCACCGCCAGCAGTGCCCCGCAGGCTTCGCACCGGCGCAGGATGCACTCCACGAGGGCCAGCGGCGTGAGCTGGCCGGTGGGGTTGTTGGGCTGACAGAGGAACACCATGTCCACCTCCGGCGTGATGGCGGAGAGGATGGCGTCCGTTACGGCAAAATCATCTTCTGCCTGCAGGAAATGCCGCTGCACTGCGCATCCTGCGCTTTCCAGCGCGGCGGCATATTCGGCAAAGGTAGGGGCCGTGACCAGCGCTTTGCGGGGCTTTGCGGCCCATGCCAGCCGGAAGATCAGGTCTGCAGCACCGTTTCCGCAGAGGATATGCTCCGCAGGCACGCTCTCGTGCAGAGCCAGCTTTGCCCGCAGTGCCCGGCATAGAGGATCCGGGTAGCGGTCGGCGTGGGGCAGGGCGGCGGCAATGGCATCCGCCACGCCCTGCGGCAGACCCAGCGGGCTTACGTTGGCCGAAAAATCCAGCGCGTCACGCCCGAACTGTGCCCGGTATCCGGCCCAGTCGCCGCCGTGTGTCAGCTGCATCATAAGATCACTCCTCTTACCGCCAGCCCCAGCAGCAGAGCCAGCAGGCTTTCCGCATACATCATCTTGTTGGCACGGCGAATGTCCTCCGGCTCAATGGGGCGCAAGGCATCGCCGATGGTAGGTTTGGCGTAATATTCCCCAAAATAGTAGGCAGGCCCGGCCAGCTGTACGCCCAGTGCTCCGGCACACGCGCTCTCGGTCTGGGCGCTATTGGGGCTGGCATGGTTGCGCCGATCCCGCCGCCAGATCTTCCAGGCACCCTTGGCACTGTTGCCGGTGAGGGCTGCCGCTGCGCACCACAGCAGGCCTGCCAGACGGCTGGGCAGATAGTTTGCCGCGTCGTCCAGCTTGGCGGGGATGCGGCCGAAAGAAAGGTACTTTTCGTTTTTGTAGCCCAGCATGCTGTCCATGGTGTTGATGGCCTTGTAGGTCAGCGCCAGCGGTGCCCCGCCGATGAGCATATACAGCAGCGGCGCGATCACGCCGTCGCTGGCGTTTTCGGCCACGGTCTCCACGGCAGCTTTGGTCACACCCTCAGCGGTCAGATTCTGGGTGTCGCGGCCCACGATACGGCTCACAGCCTTGCGGGCTGCGGGCAGGTCGCCCTTCACAAGCTCCTTGTGCACGTTCATGCTCTCCTGCGCAAGGCCCTTTGCGGCCAGTGCCTGCCCGCACCAGAACATCTGTACGGCCAGCCCCAGCCACGGGCTGAGCTTTGCTGCGCCCAGGCAGACAAGGCCGATGCACACAAAGGTGCCCACCGGCAGGCAAAAAGCCACGATGCCGCCGCCCAGCAGTTCGCCCTGGGGCGTTTTGGGCAGGCGGGCGCGCAGGCGCTTTTCCAGCGCGGAGATGGCCTTGCCCATGAGCACCACCGGGTGGGGCAGCCACGCGGGGTCGCCGAAGAGGGTGTCCAGCACAAAGCCGCCCAGAACGGCCAGCCCGGTCATACGTCGGTCTCCCTGGTGTACTGCACGGTCTTTACAAAGTGCAGCACCCGCTTGTCGGCCCAGTCGGCGGCGTCCAGCACAAAGCCGCCCGCGTTGGGGCCGCACCATTCGTAGTAGTCTTTATGGGGCAGGGCGTAGCGCTCCAACGCGGCCATCTGGGTGCCGCCGTGGGCCAGGATGACCAGCAATTCTTCGCCGTCGGCCAGTGCCTTGTCCACCAGTGCCGAAAAGGCGCGGCAGATGCGCTCAGAAAAAGCGGCCTTGGTCTCGCCGTCCGGGCAGGGGCTCTCACAGTTGGCGGCCACCCAGGCCAGATAGTCCGGGTCATGCTCCATCTCGATGTAATTGCGGCCCTCAAAGCTGCCGAAGCACATCTCCTTCAGGCCGTCCACCACCACCAGCTTTGCAGTGGGAAACAGCACCTCAGCGGTCTGCCGGGTGCGGCACAGCGGGGTGATGTACACGGTTTTGGGCTCAATGTCTGCCTTGCGCAGCATCGCGCGGCCAGCGGCAGAAAGCGGGATGTCCCGCTGGCCCTGATAGCGCTTCTCGGCATTGTATTCGGTCAGGCCGTGGCGCAGGAAATAGATCAGCATGTTGGCAGTTCTCCTTTCAGAACGGTGGGGATGCCGCAGAACATCTGCACAACGCAGTCTGCCCGTGCGGCCAGCAGACAGGCCAGCCGCCCGGCGGCTTCGCGTCCGGCACGTTCGGCCGGGTCCATGGGCACCACGCCGCCGCCCACCTCGGTGGCAAGTACGATATCGTAAGCGGACAGCTTGTCCGCAAGTTTTTCCGAATTTTCGGCCCCGGCAGCCAGCTCCTGTACATCGCAGATGCACCGTCCGGGCAGGGTCTTGGCAAAGGTGCGTTTGCCGCTGTAAAGCGGCCCGGTGATAAAGATCATAACAGCCCTCCCCACTGGCAGGCACACAGTGCCGCCAGCATCCAGATCTCGGTTTTCTGCAAAAACCACCCGGCCAGATCACCGGTGATGCCGCCGAACTGCTTGCAGGCAACGGCGTGGTACCGCCACAGCACAGCCAGTGCGGCCAGCACCAGCGCCCAACCACCCAGTGCCAGCATGGCGCAGCACAGTACAGCGGCCAGAAGGGCCAGCACCCGGCGTACAGTGGCTCTGTCGGCTGCCGAGGCAAAGGTGTGGGCAAGGCCGGTGTTCTTTGCCATGGGGAACGCCGCCACCGCATAGCCGGAGAGCGCCCGTTCCAGCACCAGTGCCATCATCCAGAGCAGCCCTGCCTGCGGGGTGAACTGTACACAGGCGCACAGGGCCAGATAGGCCGCAAAGTAGCTGCACAGACGGATCACGGCAAAGGCCCCGCAGTGAGGGTCCTTTAAGATCTCCAGCTTCTTTTCCCGGTCGCCGTAGCTCGAAAGTGCGTCGCAGGTGTCGGCGTAGCCGTCCAGATGGATGCCGCCGGTGACCCAGACCGGGATTAGGCAGAAGCCCGCCGCCCGCGCTATGCCCGGCAGAGGCAGCGCCCCGCACAGGCACCACAGCGCCCCGATGATCACCCCGATGAGCGGGAAGGCACACATGGCATACCGCATATTCCTTTCGTTCCAGTCGAACTGCGGCACCGGCACAGCCGAGAACATGGCAAAAGCCACGGCAACGGTCTGCAAAACAATCATTTTTCCACTCCTTTATAATAAACAGGGATGCCGCACACCACCCGCACCACGGCGTCGGCCCGGGCGGCCAGTGCATTGTTCACCTGCGCCAGCGCCAGCAGATAGCGGTCGGTGTCACCTGCGTAGTCGGCTCCGCCGCTGAACACCTCGTTGGAGACGACGATCAGGGTTTCACACTGGGCATACACGGCGTCCAGCCCGGAAAGAATGGCCTGCGCGGTCTGCGGCCCGGCCCCGGTGGGATCATAGAGCTCGTTGGCAGTCAGGTTGCCCAGATCTTCCAGCAA